>JAQUTN010000041.1 GCA_028694375.1 Bacteroidales bacterium | reverse complement strand
TTGGCCGCTTCAGGAGAAAAAGCCCCATCCCAAATGACGCGAAAAGCCTCGCCAAGATGACCGATGTTGCTCAAAATAATAAGCAGGCACATAAGGATGTAAATGCCGGCCATGACAGGAAATAACCTTCCGCAAACCTTAGCAATGCTGCGTATGCCTCCCAATATTACCAAGCCGGTAAGGATGGCCAAAGCAATTCCAATCCACAAACCATGGGGAGTCAAAACAGGAAAAACATTGGAAAGCTGGGCATGAATCTGGTTCGATTGAAACATGTTGCCTATGCCGAAGGCCGATAAAGCTATAGTGATTCCGTAAAGATAGGACAAAAATTTTCCGGTTCGGGGCAGGCCTCTTTCTTTCAGACCGTCCAGGAGGTAGTACATCGGTCCGCCCGAAACCTGTCCCTGTTCGTTGATTTTTCGGTATTTAACTCCAAGTGTGCATTCGGCGAATTTGGAAGACATACCCAGCAAGCCGGCCACGATCATCCAAAAGGTAGCTCCCGGCCCGCCCATGGATATTGCCACAGCCACACCGGCAATATTTCCCAGACCAACCGTTGAAGAGAGGGCTGTAGCAACTGCTTGAAAATGTGAAGTGTCGCCCTTACCGGCATGGCGTTTGTCCCGGCCAAAAGCCAGCGCAAATCCCTGTTTAATTCCGCGAAAGTTGATAAACTTTAGGTAGAAGGTAAAAAACAATCCGCCTCCAATGAGCCAGACAACAATAAAGGGTACCTCTGCTCCAAGGTTTAGACCAACGGCAGCAAAGGGATCCCAAAACAGAATTTTTCCAAGGTATTCGACCAGCAGTTCAAAGAAGGTATTCACGATAGGTGTTTTTTTTGATGGAAAGCCCCAAAAGTAGCACCAAATGCAAAAACTCACAAGTCCTGAGTTTAGTTCAGCATTTCCGAAGGCCGATTAGAATAAGTTTTATGATTTTTTGTAACAAAAATGTAGCAGGATTGATACGACTTGTTCACACTATAGCTTCAAATTTGCAGCGTAAAAGAACAAAATGAAAAAGAACGCAAAACATATTTTGGTTCCCGGAAGCTACCTCTTCCTGCTCTTATCGTTTTTGGCCTTGGGAATAACCGCATCAGATCAGCGATCGGGCGAAAAGAAGACTAAATCCTTACAAGAGTTGCCAATACAAATCGAAGGCATTTATTACTGCGATTCCGATCAGAACAAACTCTATAACGGACTTTACAGAGAATATTTCGAAAATGGCGATTTAAAGCTGGAAATGTACATTGTACAGGGCAGACCCGACGGAACCTACGTGGTCTATTATCCCAACGCCAAAATCAAAGAAGTCCGTTCTTATCTGAATGGAATCTTCAACGGAATCTGGAGATCTTACAGCGAACAGGGGGTGTTGATGGCTCAGGCTGAATACCTGAACGGAATGAAGCATGGCCTTTGGAAAATCTGGGACGAGCAGGGGACACTGCGATACGAAATGCAGTACGACCGGGGCAAAAAAACAGGCAACTGGTCAATGTGGAATGAAAAAGGAGAACTTATATCAGAAAGAAAATACGAATAAACAATTAAAGAATTTAAAATGAAAACGAAGATGAAAACGACAGGATTATACACAATGAATCTATTGGGAATGCTTATGCTTGCTTTTACGCTTAGTGCAGAACCAACAGCCGGGATTAAACCTGCCGGCAAAATGAAGACAGCCACAGAGCTTAGTGCCAAAAGTGAAGCCAAAAGCTTTAGCCTTAGTGGCAATATTTACGATCTGAGTTCTTCCGAATCACTGGCCGGAGCTAGCATAGAAATCAACGGCAAGGTTTGTTATGCCGATCTGGATGGAAACTTTAGCATTAAATCGGAAACAGAATTGGAAGGCAAATATCTTACCGTGAGTTTGATATCTTACGAGAGTAAACAAATAAAACTGGACAAGGCTCAGGATAAGGAACTCAAAATTGCTTTGAAGCAGAGGTAAATTTGGGAATAAACCAAAAAGAAGATTGGAAAAGGATTAACAAGGAAGAAGGCCCGTCAGATTTTGACAGGCCTTCTTCTTTTGTAGCCCTTTTGTAACACAAACATGACAGCCTTGTCACCGAAACGCCAAGAGTTCATAACATGCCCAAAATACCTTTGCCCAAGAAAGATTGAAAACAGAAAAATGATAATATCGATGCCTAAGAATCCTAAGAACAGAGCTGCCACGGGATTGAAAGCCTATTATTTTTTGATCGTCTGCATGTTATTCCCCTTTATGCTGAAGGCGGAAACAGGCAGCATTAGCGGAAAAGTACTTGATGCAGAGACGGGCGAGCAACTCATAGGAGCTGCCGTTTTTATCGAGGGAACCTCCCTGGGTTCTGCCACCGATTTGGATGGAAATTACAACATCGTCAATCTGGAAGCCGGAGTATATGAATTGACCATAAGCTATATTTCGTACAAAACTGAAAAGATAGCAGAGGTCGGAGTTCTACCGGGAGAATCAACTCGTTTGGATATTTCACTAGCATCGGCAGAGATTTTGTTGAATTCAGCCGAAGTGGTTGCCCGGGCCAATCGAGAGAGTTTTGCGGTTTTGTTGAGTGATCAGAAAATAGCTTTTGCCATTCAGGAACAGGTCGGGGCTCAACAATTATCTGTACAGGGGGTTTCGGATGCGGCAGCTGCCAGTACCAAAATATCAGGAGTTACCAAAAGCGAAGGCTCCGGCGAAATATTTATCAGAGGCTTGGGCGACAGGTATTTGTCGACGACTATGAATGGCTTGCCCATACCTTCGGACAATGTAGATAAAAAAAATATTGATCTCGGTCTTTTCGAAAGCAGCATCATTCAGAATCTGGGTATCAGCAAAACTTACAATACCGAAAGTTTTGTAGATCAGGCAGCCGGCAATGTGAATATAGTATCAAAGGAATACAGCGATAAATCAAGTTTTGGCATTCAGGGAGGAGTAAACAGTCAATTGCTTACAGACCATGCCTGGTCAAATCATAAATCATCCCCAAACACAGAGAGCTCTTTTCTTTCGTTTGTTGGGAAGATATTCTTACTGACAGAATCACTGAGCAAATCATCCTGGGATCCCCGGAACTCGGTTTTTCCGGCAGACTGGGGTTTGAATGCCACGGGAGCACATCGGTTCAAACTGCAAGAGCAGCCTCTCAAAATGTTTTACACTTTGTCTTACAAACAAGAGTATTCCTATTCAAAAGGCCTATACAGAAAATACGTTGAAAATATTTTACAAAACGAATTTACGGACACCGAAAGCTGGTCCTTTCAACAGAACCTGACCGGCTTGTTGAATCTTTCCTATGATTTATCAGAGTCTGCTTCTTTAAGCCTGAATGCCCTTTTTATAAATAAACTAAGCGATAATGTTTACGAACAGGGCAGGAACCAGCGGGGCTATATCCGTGACAGCGGGGAACCTTCGAACGATCACATCTTTGAACGGGATCAAAACGCTAAATCGACCAATATGCAGGTTTATCAATTGCTTGGGAAACATATACTTAAAGAGAATAGCAGCCTGCACTGGGGTTTGGGGCTCAATCTGGTGGATGCCGAGGAACCCAACCGCATACGTAACAGGATGGGCTACGACTTGGATCAGTTGTTTTTGAATATGCACGGCATCGGTAATTTCGACAATCGAAGATCTAGCCAGCAAATCAAGGATCGGGAGCTGAACGCTTATCTGAAAGATCAATTCATACTGAACCTGGGTAAACAGAGCTTTTCAACAAGCGTCGGCCTTAATTTCAGATACAAAAGCCGGGGTTTTGAATCCCGTTTTGTAGGTGCAGACATCAAAGACATTTCCACAGCGGGACTTGATATTGATCATTTGAGTTTGTTGTTCACGCAGGATGCTTTTGATTCTTCTCTGATACGGGAACTGCCACAGGACGAATACGCTGCTGTTTTAGGTGTGATAGGAGCCTTTGTTCACAGCGGTTTTGAATTCGGTAATTTAAGCGGCAATTTTGGTTTGCGCCTGGAAGCCGATCAGCTGAAACTGGAATGGGATATCAACAACGATCAGTACTACGACCTGGAGACCCGCGATAGTCTTTATGCGGGAATTTATCCCAGTCTGAATCTTAAATACGAACTTAGCGAGAAGCATTTCCTGCGATTGTCGGGCAGTAAAACCATCACCATACCCGAGTTCAAGGAATTGGCTCCCTTTCCTTACGTGTCGCCAACCGGCAGCATTACCAAAGGCAATCCGGAATTGAATTTGTCAGACAATTACAATCTGGATTTTAAATGGGAATATTTCAAAAGCAACAGGGAACTTCTTTCGCTCACAGGCTTTTACAAACACATTAGAAACCCCATTAACCTCAGTATGGAGCGAGGAGCTGCTCGTTCTTTTGTTACAGCCAACACAGGACTTTTTGCCAATGTTTTCGGACTCGAAGCCGAGGCCAGGCTTGATCTTTACAATTCGGAGCATAGCCGGCTGAATGTTATGGCAAACGCTAGCCGAATGTGGTTTAAGCAAGAATTATTCCCTGCATTTTATTATAACAACAAAACCAGCAGTGGGTTGCAGGGAGCTCCCGAATTTATAACAAACCTCACACTAAGTTACGAAGACAAGTCAAAAGCCTGGATGGCCGCCCTGACTGCCAATTATACATCGGACAGAATATTTGCGCTGGGGCATCCGCTCAGTGCCTCACATCCGGATATCTATTTCAACGAAGACATCATAGAAGAAGCTCGTATGTTAGTGGATTTAGTGCTGGGAATAAAGTTGTCGGAAGATATCAATCTGAAATTTACGGGTAAAAATTTACTTAACCCGGCCATAGTGCAGACCCAAAAGATAATAGATTATGACGGGGCTGAAAGTCGGGTTGTGGTAGAATCATTCAAAAAGGGAACAAAAATGCAATTATCGCTGGTTTATATTTTATGAAACAAGCTCAATTATCAATGATTAAAATTAGAATTATGAAAAAGAATGTGATTATCTTAAGTATGCTTGTAAGCAGTTTAAGTATGTTATTTGTAAGTTGTGATCCCAAAAACAATCAAACGGAGGATACTGTTGTCAGTTTACTCGAAGAAGGTGTCATGAAAGGTGAACTCAAAGAAGATTACACCCTGGACCCTGCGGTAAATTACTCCCTGACCGGTGCTTTTGTGGTGACTAACGGAGCTAAGCTGATCATTCCGGCCGGAACCTCTATCGTGGCAAACGCTTCCAACGGCGCGGAAACCGAAACCTATATTGCTGTAATGATGGGTTCCAGGATACAGATCGAAGGCACGGCAGATCAAGCCGTTGTTATGCGTTCACCCAATGGTAATCCGGGAGATTGGGGAGGTTTAACCATCTGTGGCCGTGCAATCACAACAGAAGGTGCTCCGGCTACAGCCGAAGTGGGTAACTTTCAATACGGAGGTTCAAATCCGGCAGACAATTCCGGGAGCATATCTTATTTGGTCATCATCGGTGCCGGCGCAGCCATCAATCCGGAATCGGAATACAACGGCCTTACGTTTTATGCGGTCGGTTCGGGTACTACAGTTAATAATGTAGCCATAATGAATGGTTCCGACGATGGCGTGGAATTTTTCGGCGGATCGGTATCGGTAAGCAACCTTTACCTCGAAAATAACGAAGACGATGCCATCGACTGGACCGAAGGCTGGGATGGAACTGTTAATAACGCATACGTAAAACATACCATCAGCAATTTTTCGACAGTGGTCGAAGCAGACGGAGTGAATAATAATCCTCGGATCAACAATCTGACCGCTGTTTCCACGCAACCCGGCATAGCACTTCAGTTCAAGAAACAATCGGGAGCGACTATGACCAATGTTTACCTGGAAGGTTATAGCACTTTGGTTGACATGAAAGACGAAGGGCCTCTGAGCAATGTGATTATCGAAGGAAACACGGCTACTCTCGAAGGTCCCTATCAAACAGGCCAATTGGATATTTCCGGCTGGAACTGGTATAAATAATCATTTTCTGTTTTTAGCTTTCAAAAGGGTTCCGAATTGATTTCGGGGCCCTTTGTGGTTTTGTATTTCATTGAAGCAATTTTTCAGTGTTCTTAATGTAGTCGGTTCAATGGAACACAAAATGAAAATTTTATGTAATTTAGAGGCCTTGAATTTGTGCATAAATACCACAAGGTATTGTTAGTAAACAAAGGAGTGAGAAGCTTATTATTATTTATTAATTTATAGAATATGTCACACAAAACAGTGAAATTAAACATTGTATTTATCCTGTTAACGGCTTTGTTTTTTTCTTGTACTTCGAAGCAGGAAAAAATAACTCAGATTTTTTTAATCGGCGATTCCACCGTGGCCGATTACGCCAATAATTACGATCCGGGGAAAGATTATTACAAAACCCGTTATCCGGTGACCGGCTGGGGGCAGGTGTTCCAGGAATTATTTGTCGAAAATGAGCTAAAGAACTTCAAGCATTTATTCGACACCGACAGTGTGTTGATTGATAATCGTGCCCGCGGGGGACGCAGCACCCGCTCTTTTTTTGAAGAAGGCCGCTGGCGTAGCGTTTATGAACAATTAAAACCCGGCGACCTGGTATTAATGCAATTTGGACACAACGATGCCGCAGTAAACAAAGTGGAGCGTTATGTCAGTGTTGATGGCTATAAGGAATATTTGCGTATGTATGTGTTGCAAACCAGAGCCAAACAAGCTGTTCCGGTAATATTGACACCCGTGTGCCGGAATTATCCCTGGAAAGACGGGCGTCTTGAAAATATCCACGGAGAATATCCTCAGGCCGCCAAAGAAGTGGCCGAAGAAATGGAGGTCTTTTTTATAGATCTGAATCAACTTTCGATGGATGCTTTCAGTGAAAAAGGTCAGGATTACGTGAGCAGTCATTATTTTATGAATTTACCTGCAGGCCTATACGAAGCCTATCCCGACGGTCAATCCGACAATACTCATTTTCAGCCCGAAGGGGCCGAAGTGGTGGCCGCTTTGGTTTTCGAAGCCATGAAATCACTAAAATAATTGAAACAACAAGCAATCCATTTACTATTATTCTATGAAAATAAAAATCCTGTTTATTCTATTGTTGGCCGGCAGCGTACTTACAGCCTGTCTGAACGCTTCTAAAAAGAAAGACAGCCGGAATTCCGGGACTGAACTATCCGTGAATTCCAATCTCAAGCTCAAAATCTATTATTTTCATCTAAAGGATCGAAGCGAAAATTGCTTAAACATAGAAAGCAGAATAAAAGAGCTGCTGGAAACGAATTACAGTGAAGAATTACAAAAGGGAACAATTGAATTAATTGTCTTAAATGCAAATAAATTTGCCAATAAAGCCCTGGTGAAAAAATATGAGGTAGAAAACACTGCTCTGCATTTGGTTTATGTGGGCGGTGGAGCAGAAAATAATTACGACCTGAGTGTTTTTGCGCTCAAATATGCCACAGAACATCCGGAACTATTCAAAAAAGGCCTCAAAGACAGCATCGACAAAATGTTGAGCTTGTAAATATTAATTATAATTCATTATTGAGTAGGCGCTTTTTTGCAGAATAAGAAAAAATAACAGAAAAAAGCGAGCAATAATAATCGATTTCAAAATCATTTCGTATTTTTGCGAAATACTAAATGAAATCGATTTTGAAAACGAAGTATTACACAGAACAACAGGAGAAAGTAGCTCGTTACGCCAAAGCACTTTCTCATCCGGCCAGGGTATTCATCCTTAATTATTTATCAAAAAATCTGAACCGTTGCTGTTACAGCGGCGATATGGCCGAAGAATTGCCCATTGCCCGTTCCACACTTTCGGAACATTTAAAAGAATTAAAAAAAGTCGGATTGATTCAGGGCGAGATTAATCCTCCCTACATTAAATATTGCATAAATCCCGAAAATTGGGAAGAGGCAAAAAATAGCCTGGTAGAATTTTTTCGGGAAGAAATTAATTTGAAATCGCTGTCGAGCACTTGCAATTCGTTGGATAATAAATAGCCGGATAAATAATCAGGAGGCAAGTTTTTGAAATAAATTAATGGCAGATGAAATAGTCGAATAATAATTCAAATAATAATTCAAATAATAAATCAAATAATAAATAAGTGATTAAATGAGAATGCTTTAATCAATAAATCAATCAACAATAAATCAAATATTTTAAACAAACAGTATGGAAATTAAAATTTTGGGCACAGGCTGTCCTAAGTGCAAGACACTCGAAAAAATAAGCCGTGAAGTTGTTGAACAAAATGGCTTTGAGGCAAACATTACCAAAGTGGAAGATATTATGGAGATTATGAAATACAATATTATGTCGACTCCGGCCCTGGTGGTAAACGAAAAGGTAATTATTAAAGGTAGAGTTCCGTCCGCTGAGGAAATTAAAGAAATTCTTTCCAATATTTAAACTTGAATATTCAATGAAAAAGTCATTCATTCAAATTTTTGCCCTTCTGATCATGTTGGGCTCCTGGTCCTGCAACGCCAAAACAAAAAAGAATGAAGTTAGCGTCGCTGTTTCGGACAAAGTGGAAGTATATTATTTCCATTTTACCGGAAGATGTGTTACTTGCCAGGCCGTTGAATCTGTTACCAAAAGCTCTTTGAAAGATTTTTACGGAGACAAAGTTCCCTTTAGTTCTGTCAATCTCGATGAGGCTTACGGCAAAGCGCTGGCAAAGAAATTAGGGGTAGCCGGACAAACCATGTTGATAGTAAAAGGCGAGACCAAAATTAATATTACCAACGAAGGTTTTATGTATGCCCGCAACAATCCGGATAAATTCAAATCCATTATTAAAGAAAAAATTGACCCATTAGTCAACTAAACCGGGAATGGATTTTTTAACCGCCATCTTAGAAAACAGCAGCATGCCCTGGCTTTCGGCCCTGGTGCTTGGCTTGATGACGGCCATCAGTCCCTGCCCGCTGGCCACCAATATTACAGCCATAGGATTTGTAAGCAAGGATATTGAAAACCGTAATCGCGTTTTCGTTAATGGATTAATTTATACCCTGGGCAGGGCAATAACTTACACTTCCATAGCATTAATTATCTATTTGGGAGCAGATCAGTTTAAATTTTCAGGATTTCTTCAGCAATACGGTGAGAAAATTTTAGGCCCCTTATTAATTATTATTGGAGTCTTCATGCTGGGCATTATTAAAATTAATTTCCCGGCTTTGGGGAAATTAAGCGCAGGTCTGGAGAATAAAAAATCCTGGAATTATTGGAATACTCTTTTATTGGGAATAATATTTGCTCTGGCCTTTTGCCCCTACAGCGGAGTCTTGTATTTTGGTATGCTGGTTCCTATGACGGTGGCCAGCGCTTCGGGTTTATATCTTCCCCTGATTTTTGCTGTTGCAACGGGTATTCCGGTAATTATTTTTGCCTGGCTGCTGGCTTATACAGTAGCGGGCGTGGGAAAACTCTACCAAAAAATCAGAACAATAGAAATCTGGTTTAGACGAATAATTGCGGTTTTATTTATTCTGGTGGGTATTTATTACGTGCTGAGAATGTTTATATAATTTTTTTGATCGTTTATTTCGGTTTTAGACGAAATTCAAATTTTACCTGATAGAAATTCAAAATATACTTGTTAATGGAAACGAAGAAAGAATTTAAAATTCTGTTTTGGATTGCCCTGATTTTTGGCTTTGCTTTTTTTCTGCCTCTCGAAAGTGCCAGATTCAATACTGCCATTACCGCTACGTTTGATTTAGTTAAATGGTATGCCCGCGAGCATGTTATATTATGTTTGTTGCCGGCCTTTTTTATTGCCGGGGTAATTGCTGTATTTGTCAGCCAGGCTTCGGTACTGCGCTATTTTGGAGCCAATGCCAAAAAATGGCTGGCTTACTCGGTCGCGGCAGTTTCCGGCAGCATTCTGGCAGTTTGCAGTTGTACCATTCTTCCGCTGTTTTCGAGCATTCACAAACGGGGTGCTGGTTTAGGCCCGGCCATAGCCTTTTTGTATTCAGGCCCCGCCATCAATATTCTGGCGATTATTTTGACGGCCCGCATTTTGGGTTTTGAAATGGGATTGGCACGTACCATTGGTGCTGTTGTGTTTAGTGTTGTTATTGGTATCACCATGTCCCTGATTTATCGTAAAGAGGAAAAAATCAAACGAGAAGAGCAGATGAACATTGAATTGCCGGCGGAAAAACGTCCCCTGTGGCAAACTTCTTTTCATTTTTTTACGCTGGTATTGATTTTGGTTTTTGCCAACTGGGGCAGCCCCGCAAATAACGATACTTCGAGTGTCTGGTATTATGTATGGGCCTACAAATGGTACATTACCGGATTCTTTTCCTTGTTGCTGGGGTATTCTTTGATTTACATTCTTAAAATTAAGTGGCAATGGGTGTTGTTGTCTGCCGTAGTCGTTATTGCTTCAGCAGTAATCTCATCCAATTTAATTGAGGATGCCAAACTGGTTCCGCTGGTACCTATGATGGTAGGCATAGCGGCCTTGAGTACAATTACCTTGTTAGATAAAAGGGATCAGGACAACAAAGAGTGGACTTTATCTTCCTGGGGTTTTGCCAAACAAATTTTACCCTTGCTGGCCATCGGTGTTGTCACGGCAGGTTTTCTGTTGGGTTCTACGCACGACGGCAATACTATTGCCGGTATCATTCCCAATGAATGGATTCAATGGTTGGTCGGCGGCAATTCACTTTTGTCGAATTTCTTTGCTTCTATAGTTGGAGCCTTTATGTATTTTGCCACCTTAACGGAAGTTCCTATTTTGCAGGGTTTGATTGCTTCCGGTATGGGCAAGGGACCCGCCTTGGCTTTATTGTTGGCCGGCCCCTCCTTGTCCTTGCCCAATATGTTGGTAATAAGGAAAGTGCTGGGAACGCAAAAAACCATGGTCTATGTCGCATTGGTTGTTGTGATGGCGACCCTCTCCGGATTGATTTACGGAGGAATATAGTTAATTTGACGATAATTTGAGAATAACTATTGAGACCAAAAGAATGACTTGATTTAATTTTTAAAACGACCCAAAATGAAGATTTTAATTTTATGCACCGGGAACAGCTGTCGCAGTCAAATGGCGCAGGGCTTTCTACAGAGTTTTGATAAGAATCTTAGTGTTTTTTCAGCCGGCACTGAACCTGCCAAACAAGTCAGTCAACGAGCTGTGCAGGTGATGAATGAAGCAGGCGTTGATATCAGTCATCACAAACCCAAAATGGTAGATCAATACATCCGGGAGGAATGGGACTATGTGATAACGGTTTGCGATCACGCCAACGAAAGCTGTCCTTTGTTTATGGGCAAGGTTAAACATCGCCTGCACCTTGGCTTTGAGGATCCTTCGCATGCTGAGGGCTCTGAAGAATTTATCTTAAGCGAATTTTACAGGGTAAGAGATGAAATAAAAGAACGCTTTCTGGCATTGTACACTCAGGAATTAAAGCCTCAACTTTAAGTCATCTCATTGATTATAAGTCCAATCACAAGTGGTTATACAGACATGAAAGCAAGTGATCTAAAACGAATTGTAAAAGAAAAGTACGGAGAAATAGCTCGCCAGAGCGGACCCCGGGCTCAATCGTCCTGTTGTGGTTCTTCCTCTTGTTGCGGAAATCTGGAGTTTAGTATGATAGGAGAGGAATACCAAGCGATAGAGGGGTATCATCCGGAGGCAGATCTGGGCCTGGGTTGTGGTCTGCCTACTCAGTTTGCCGGAATTAAGCCGGGCCACTTTGTACTTGACCTTGGAAGCGGAGCCGGAAACGATTGCTTTGTGGCCCGTAGCCTTGTGGGCGAAAGCGGCAAGGTTTGCGGACTGGATTTTACCGAAGACATGGTGGCCAAAGCCAGAGAAAATGCCAGGAAACGCGGCTATACAAACGTGGAGTTTATTCAGGGAGATATCGAAGAAATGCCTTTGCCCGATAATACTTATGATGTTGTGCTGTCCAATTGTGTATTGAATCTGGTACCCGATAAGAATAAAGCCTTTTCCGAAATCTGGCGGGTACTAAAATCCGGCGGACATTTTTGCGTGTCGGATGTGGTAATCAAAGGCCGATTGCCTCAAAGCATTCGCAATGCTGCCGAAATGTATGTAGGCTGTGTTTCGGGGGCGCTAAGTATGGAAGTTTATCTGGATCTTATTCATAAACAGGGTTTCCGGGAGATAAATGTTTACAAACAACGAGAAATTCCGATTCCCGGTGAGGTGCTCAATAAATACCTCAACGGGCAGGAGACTGAGCAATACAAAGAAAACGACTACGGTATTTTCAGCATTACGGTTTCGGGATATAAAAAATAAAGAATTGAAGAATCTATTTATTTTGTAATAAACAATGAGCAAAGTTCAAGGTATATCGTTTTTTGACCGCTTCCTCAGTTTGTGGGTTGCCTTGTGTATTTTGGCAGGTATAGCCATTGGCAAATGGCTACCCTTGGTTCCCGAGACCTTGGGCAAACTCGAGTACGCCAATGTTTCCATTCCTATCGCTGTCCTGATTTGGATCATGATTTTCCCCATGATGTTGAAAATCGATTTCGGAAGTATAGTCCACGCGTTGAAAATGCCCAAAGGATTAACGGTCACTTTGGTGGTTAACTGGCTCATCAAGCCCTTTTCAATGTTTGGCATTGCCTGGCTGTTTTTCTTTGTGGTATTTAAAGCTTTGATTCCTGACGATTTGGCCAAAGAATACCTGGCCGGTGCGGTTTTGCTGGGTGCTGCTCCCTGTACTGCCATGGTCTTTGTCTGGAGCCATCTTACCAAAGGTAATCCTGCCTACACTTTGGTTCAGGTGGCCATCAACGATTTAATTATTTTGGTCGCTTTTTTGCCCATTGTGAGTTTCTTATTGGGTGTGAGCGGTATAGCTATACCCTGGAATACACTCTTGCTCTCGGTGGTGTTGTTTGTCGTCATTCCCCTGGTTTCGGCAGTGATTACTCGTCGTCTTGTCATACACCGAAAAGGGAAAGAATTCTTTGAGAAAGCCTTCCTGAAAAAATTTACCGGCACCACCATTTCGGGATTGTTGTTGACCCTGATTATTATCTTTTCGTTTCAGGGAGAAATCATACTCAATAAACCCGGGAATATTCTCCTGATTGCGGTTCCCCTGATTATTCAAACTTTTCTGATTTTCTTTATTGCCTACGGCTGGGCTTTCAAGTGGAAATTGCCTCACAACATTGCCGCACCGGCAGCCTTGATTGGCGCCAGCAATTTTTTTGAACTTTCGGTGGCTGTGGCCATCGTGTTGTTCGGCCTGAATTCCGGTGCGACCCTGGCCACGGTAGTGGGTGTGCTGGTAGAAGTGCCGGTGATGCTCACTTTGGTAGGGATTGCAAACAAAACAAAATCGAAGTATATCAGTACAAACTGAGGAGGCTTTTTTGCCAAAATCAGGTCTTAATTCTTATCTTTGCTTTATTATTATTATTATTATGAGTATGTTTTGTAATCAATGTCAGGAAACAGCCAAAAATACAGGTTGTACTATAAAAGGAGTTTGCGGAAAAACGGAAGAATGTTCCAATCTGCAGGATTTGTTGATTTTTGCCTGCCAGGGCTT
>JAQUTN010000040.1 GCA_028694375.1 Bacteroidales bacterium | reverse complement strand
AGAAGTTTGGGGGATTTGTTCTAGCATCTTCGCAGCCTCTCGGCGGTTTGCCCTACCCGCCTCTTCTTGATGTTTTCGATATTAATCTGACGGATGTGCTGCAGTTTATCCATAAAATTGTATGCCCAGCGATGCACAGTATGCCGTGAGATAAGACTTTGCATGAGGTGCAAGTTGGCAAGTTGCTCCTCGACAGGCATTTCGATGGCTTTTTGCAAAGAATCACTTATTTGATTTATATCGTTGGGATTAATAATTATAGCAGCCGAAAGCTCTGTGGAAGCACCGGCCATTTCGCTAAGTATCAACACTCCGGGACTGTTTCTTTTAGCCGCCACGTACTCCTTGGCTACCAGATTCATGCCGTCTCGCAGAGGTGAGACCAAAGCCACATCGGCAATATGGTAAAGTGCCACTAACTCCTCGAAAGGCAGGCTGTGATAAAAATAAAAGACCGGCGTCCAATTGATAGTTGAATACCTTCCGTTGATAGAACCAATTAATTCGTCAATATGCCTTTTTAGCTTGGCATACATTTCCACGCTGTCTCTGGAGGGAACAACCACCATCACCAAAGACACTTTTTCGTGGTATCCGGGATGTTGTTCCAGAAAACGGGCAAAACCTTTTAATCTGTGCAGTATGCCTTTGCTGTAATCCAAACGGTCAACCGACAATATCAATTTGTGCTCTCCGTAATTATTTCTGAAAGCCCGTGCTTTTTGCTGGACCGCCGGTTTTAGAATGGCTTGATTGTAGAGATCGTAATTGATGCCCATAGGCAACACATCCACATAAACAAAGCGATTACCGTGCAGAAATCTGTCCAGCATTACACCCAGCCCCATAACCCTTTCAATGGTGCTGATAAAATGTCGCATATATCCATGTGTGTGAAAAGCTATCAGATCGGCCCCTAATAAACCTTGCAATAATTCGGCACGTTCGGGCAAAACCCTGAACAATTCGTAAGAAGGAAAAGGAATGTGATGGAAATATCCTATACTCAGATCCTGAACTTTTTCGCGAATCATACGCGGCAATAGCATCAGCTGATAATCGTGTACCCAGGCAATATCACCGGGTTTGATCCGGGCAGTTACTTCTGTGCAGAACAATTCGTTCACCTCTTTGTAGGCAGCCCAATAATCGGCATCGTACACAATGTAGGAATAAAAATAATGACACAAGGGCCATATAGTATTGTTACTGTAGCCTTCGTAATAATTTTGAATTTGGGCTTCGGTCAAAAAGACCGGATGAAAATTTAGTTTTTCCAAATCCCTGGTAATGGCTTCGCGTTGCGTGGGATCTTCCACAAAAATTCCAGGCCAGCCTACCCAATGGGTATCCATTTCGGAATTGAGCGATGACAAACCCGTGGCCAGTCCGCCCTCGCTACGTTCAAAGCTAAAATTGCCTTCGGCATCCTGTTGGACTTTTACCGGTAAACGATTGGCTATTATATAGAGCTTCATTGTAGTTAGTGTTAAGACTCCTTGCAAAGATATAAAAATCATTTGCTTTGTCCACTGTGCTATTTTGAGAGTTCACAAATGCAAGTTATTTTTGCAGTGATTCAAAATGCAACCGGATAAAAATATTAACTTAACAATCAAACCTTATGCCTGTACAGGATTGGAAAGAACGTCTGGCTGCTTTGGCCGGAGCGAACAATAAACAAACCGAAAACACAGAAAGTTCAGGACAAAAGTCCGGCCCAAACCCCGAGCCTGCCTCCGCTGCCGCAGCCATCAAAAAAGGGCAGCTCTGTATCCGTTTCGAAAAACGCAACGGCAAACCCGCCACCATTATTAGTGAATTCAAGGGCAGCCAAAAGGAACTTACGGAACTGGCCGGCAAATTGAAAAGCACCTTGGGCATAGGAGGCTCTGCCAAAGACGATGAAATTTTACTGCAAGGCGACCTGCGCGATAAAATCGTGTCTTTTTTACAGAAATCCGGGTATTCAGTAAAAGGAGACTACCAAAAAAAGGGTCCCCGGTAGAACCGAAAACCCTTTTGCTTGCAATAAAAAAAAGCTTATTCCTGATTCAGTGTAACACGCTTGAAATCGACGGGAGCCAGGTCTTTATCTACACTTTTGAGGTACTGGTCTACCGAAACTTTACCGTCTTTGATGAAAGCTTGTTCCAACAAGGTTGATTCCTGATAAAACTTATTCAGACGACCTTGAGCAATCTTGTCGAGCATATTTTCGGGTTTCCCTTCCTGGCGGGCTTTGTCGCGGCCGATTTCGAGTTCCTGTTCCACTATTTTGGCCGGTACAGAAGCTCTGTCCAACGAAACCGGACTCATGGCGGCTATTTGCATGGCTACGTCGCGGGCCACCTGATATTCGGCTTCTTTGTTGAAACCTACAATGGTTGCCAGCTTGTTTCCGGGATGTATGTAATGCATCACAGAAGCCGCTTTTACACATTCGTAATAACCTAATTCCATTTTTTCACCGGTAATACCACTGCGTTCCGTAACCAGGTCGGCTACTTTTCTGCCTTCCAGGCTACAGCTTTGCAAAGCTTCGAGGGTTTCGGGCCTGCTTGCCAAAGCCAAATCCAGAATGGATTGAGTCAAAGCAATAAAATCCTGATTTTTGGCCACAAAATCGGTTTCGCATTTCAGGGCCACAATGGCGGCAAAGTCATCTTTGCAGCCTGCCAGAACGCAACCTTCGGAAGCTTCTCTGTCGCTGCGCTTGGCAGCAATTGCCTGACCTCTTTTGCGAATGATTTCAATCGCCTTTTCCATATCGTTGTTCGCTTCGTTGAGCGCATTCTTACAATCCATCATCCCGGCTCCGGTCATAGTGCGAAGCTTCGAGATATCTGCCATAGTTACTGCCATAATTCTTGGTTTTTTGTAAACAATCTTCCTTACCGGCTTTAACACCGGAATACAATACGACTATTCGTCGTCGTCTTTCATAAACTTAGAGGCCACTCTTGCTTTCAGTGCTTCCTCGTCTTCTTTTTGGATGCGTTCCCTGCGGGCTGTTTTGGAACGACGTTCCCTGCGGACTACATTTTCGTTGCCCTCTTCGTCTTCGGCAACGGCAGCTGCTGCATCGGCATCAGCTTTGTCAATCTTGCGTTCTTCCAGGCCTTCGGCAATGGCGGCACAAACCGTCGACATAACAATCTCGATGGATTTGGTGGCGTCGTCGTTGGCGGGAATTACGAAATCAATTTCCGAAGGATCGGAATTGGTATCGACCATGGCAAAAACAGGAATACCCAGACGATTAGCTTCGTGAACAGCAATTTGTTCTTTCATGACATCAATCACAAACAAAGCCGAAGGCAATCTGTTGAGATCGGCAATGCTGCCCAGGTTCTTTTCCAGTTTGGCCCTTTTGCGGGCAATCTGCAAACGTTCTCTTTTGGACAAATTACCAAAAGTGCCGTCTGTAGACATTTTGTCGATGGTGGACATTTTCTTTACAGCCTTACGGATGGTGGGGAAATTGGTGAGCATTCCACCGGGCCAACGCTCTATAACATAAGGCATATTGACAGAAGCGGCCATTTGGGCTACAATGTCTTTGGCCTGTTTTTTGGTGGCAACAAAGAGAATTTTCTTTCCCGAACGGGCAAAATTCTTCATTGCCTCTGCGGCTTCGTCCAGTTTAACAACTGTTTTGTGCAGGTCTATAATATGGATGCCGTTACGTTCCATAAAGATGAACGGAGCCATGGCGGGGTTCCATTTTCTCTTAAGGTGTCCGAAATGCACTCCGGCTTCCAGTAATTGATCAAAATTAGTTCTTGACATGATGGTTAATTAATTTCGTTTACATTCTTTTGGGGCTCATTCAATCGTCCGGTAGTTCTCGGCCTAAGCCGGAAGTCCTGACCATTTAGATACTAAACGCTTCTTTATTATTGAGCAGTGGTATCAAAATATTAACGCTTGCTGAACTGGAATCTTTTCCTTGCTTTGGGACGACCCGGTTTTTTGCGTTCCACAATGCGGGAATCGCGGGTCATAAATCCTTCGGCTCTCAGAGCAGGCTTGTCGTCGGGATTGATTTTGACAAGGGCGCGGGCAATGGCCAGGCGCAGAGCCTCGGCTTGTCCTTTGAATCCGCCTCCTTTGAGGCTTACGCTGATGTCGTATTTCCCGTCAGCTTCCAGTTTGTTGAGCGGTTGTTTAACCACATACTGAAGAATACTGGAGGGAAAATACACCGACAGGTCCTTTTTGTTGATACTGATGGTTCCGTTTCCTTCAGTAACAAATACACGGGCAATCGCTGCCTTTCTTCTTCCTATTGCATTTACTACTTCCATAATTATTTAAGTGAGTTTAAATCGATTGCCTTCGGATTTTGTGCCTGATGAGGATGTTCGCTTCCTGCATACACATACATATTGTTAATGATAGCTTCGCCCAAACGGTTTTTGGGAAGCATACCCTTAATCACTTTCCGATACAAACTTAAAGGCTCTTTGGCCATTAATTTTGCCGGAGTAAACTCTCTTTGCCCACCCGGATATCCCGTGTGGCGCAAATAAATGCGATCATTCCATTTTGAACCGGTAAGCCTGACTTTATCCGCATTGATAATGATGACATTGTCACCACAATCCACATGGGGTGTAAAGCTTGGTTTGTACTTACCTCTCAGCAACTTGGTAACCTTCGTCCCCAAACGTCCCAACACCTGATCGGTTGCATCAACTACAACCCATTCTTTTTGTGCCGTTGCCTTGTTAACAGAAATGGTCTTGTAACTCAAACTGTCCACTGCTTCTTTGGATTTTAATTGTTAATTAATTATCGTATAAAATAAACAAATCTCAAGGTCTTCGATCTTAATCCCTTATGAACTAAAATCTTATAAAAAACCATAGAGAATTGGCCTGCAAAAGTACGGCGAATTTTCGGATCTGACAAAAGAATCTACGTTTTTTTTTGACTACCTTTGCGCCTATACTTTGTACTACGCTTATGAGACCTTTGTTTTTGATTTCGAACGATGATGGTATCCTCGCTCCGGGAATACGCTGCCTGATTGATGTATTGCGACCGCTGGGAGATTTGTTGGTAATGGCCCCCGAAACCGAACGTTCCGGTATGTCTACGGCTTTTACCCTCAAAGAGCCCCTCAGTTGCAAGCTGGTATCAAAAGAAGAAGGTCTGACCCTATATTCCAGTAACGGCACACCGGTCGATTGCATCAAGCTGGCTTTGAACCTGTTGACCGACGAGCGTAAACCCGACCTGATAATTGCCGGCATCAACCACGGCTTTAACGGCTCCATTGCCATTCATTATTCGGGCACCATGGGAGCCGTGCTCGAAGGCTGCATGGCCGGCTATCCTTCGATTGGTTTTTCCATAGACGACCACAAATCGGAAGCTAATTTTAAACCCGCCCTGCCCCATATTCGCAACATCGTGCAGGCGGTGCTCCACAAAGGCCTGCCTTATGGTGTCTGCCTCAACGTGAACATACCCAATCGTGACCAAATCTTAGGAACCAAAATATGCCGCCAGGGCAAGGGCCGCTGGGTCGAAGAGTTTATCCCCTGTTCGCATCCCAACAACAGCAAACGCTATTGGCTCACCGGCAAATTCCTCAACCTCGAAGAAGAAGCCGATGACAACGATCTGTCGGCCATGCGCCAGGGTTATATTTCGGTCGTACCCTCCAATATCGATGCCACCAGTCATTCCCTGATCAGCCAACTGCAAAGCTGGGGACTTTGAGCAAGCAATACTTTGGCCTATGCATCCCTGAGTCAATGAATTTTTGAGCCGATGAAATACTATCTTATTGCCGGTGAAGCTTCGGGCGACATGCACGCCGCCAACCTGATGGCAGCCTTAGTCGAAAAAGACCCCAAGGCCGAATTCCGCTTTTTGGGAGGAGACAAAATGGCCGCTCTGGCAGGAGAACCGCTCATCCATTACAAGAAGATGGCCTATATGGGCATTATCCCCGTTGTCCTGCACGCCCGGACCCTGCTCCGTAATATGAGAATCTGCAAAAAAGACATTTTGAGCTGGCAACCCGATGTGCTCATTCTGATCGATTATCCGGGCTTCAACCTAAACATTGCCTCTTATATCAAAAAAAAGCAGCCCGGGCTCCCCATACATTATTATATATCGCCCAAACTCTGGGCCTGGAAAGGCTACCGCATACGCAACATCCGCCGAGACATCGACCGGCTGTATTCCATACTCCCTTTCGAAAAGTCGTATTTTGCCAAAAGAAATTACGAAGTTCATTATGTGGGTAATCCCAGTCTGGACAGTGTGGAAGCCTTCAAAAACAGCAAACCCGATTTAAAGAGCTGGCGCGAAAAGCATCAACTGGGACAAAAACCCATTTTGGCTCTGCTGGCCGGCAGTCGGCGCCAGGAAATCAAAGACAACCTGCCCCTGATGCTCCGGGTTGCTGCCACATATCCCGATTACCAGCTTGTATTGGCCGGTGCTCCGGGCATAGACAAGGATTTTTATGCTTCCTACATCGAGAACTACGATTGCCGCCTGGTCTACGACGAAACCTATTCCTTGCTGGCACAGAGCAAAGCAGCTCTGGTGGTTTCGGGCACGGCCACCCTGGAAACAGCTTTGTTCGGAGTGCCTCAGGTTGTTTGTTATGCTTTGAGGATTGGAAGCTTCTTGAATAAGTTAGGGCGTAAATACCTGATTCGCACCCCCTTTATTTCGCTGGTTAATTTGATCGCCGAAAAAGAGGTGGTGGTGGAATTGGTGGCCAACGAATACAACTACGAGCAGCTCAAAACCCAAGTGGATAAAATTTTGTACGACACGGCCTGTATTATGGAAATACAAGAGGCTTACGGTATTATGCGCAAAAAGCTGGGCGAGCCGGGAGCTGCCACCCGAACAGCAGAGCTGATTTACAACTATTTAACATAAAGCAACCTAAAAGAAAGCGGCATGGATTTTGCTCAAAGAAAAAGACAGAGACAAGATTTTTTTCTATCTTTGCGTTTTCGAAAAATCTAGTTCCGTTTATGGGGAAAATTATAGCCTTAGCCAATCAAAAAGGCGGTGTAGGCAAAACAACCACCGCCATCAACCTGGCAGCCTCGCTGGCTGTACAGGAAAAAAAGGTCTTGCTGGTTGATGCAGACCCACAGGCCAATGCCTCCTCGGGACTGGGCATAGACATCAGGCAGGTAAATACCAGCATTTATGAATGCATGATAGACGGAGCCAGCCCCTCCGAAGGCATACAGAAAACCGCCATCGAATACCTGGACGTATTGCCTTCTCACATCGACCTGGTGGGAGCCGAGCTGGAAATGATCAACATGGAAAACCGGGAAAAGATTTTGACCGCTGTGTTGCAACCACTAAAGAATACCTACGATTATATTCTGATTGACTGTTCTCCCTCTTTGGGCTTGATCACCGTCAACTGCCTGACTGCCGCCGATTCGGTATTGATTCCTGTACAATGCGAATACTTCGCCCTGGAGGGCATCAGCAAATTGCTCAATACCATCAAAATCATCAAAAGCCGACTAAACACCGGCCTGGAAATAGAGGGTTTTTTGCTGACCATGTACGATCAACGGCTGCGTTCGGCCAAACAGGTGGCCGACGAGGTACGCCGGCATTTTCAGGGTCTGGTCTTTAAAACGGTCATTCAACGCAACGTTACCCTGAGTGTGGCTCCCAGCCACGGACTGCCGGTGATGCTCTACGATGCTGACTCCAAAGGGGCCATCGACCACATTCAACTGGCTTTGGAAATTATACGCAAAAACAAGTAAGCTGAATACAATATGGCAATAAAAAACAAACTGGGAAGAGGACTGGATGCCCTGATCAGCACCGACGATATACAAACCGTAGGCTCATCGTCCATCAGCGAAGTTGAGCTGGAGCTTATCAGGCCCAACCCGGAACAACCCAGAACCGATTTCGAACCCGATGCCCTCGAGGAGCTGGCCGTTTCCATACGGGAAATTGGCATCATTCAACCCGTCACCCTGCGCAAAATGGACGAGGGCTATTACCAGATCATTTCGGGAGAACGCAGGGTACGCGCTTCCAAATCTATAGGGCTGAAAAAAATCCCGGCCTACATTAAAACCGCCGAGGACGACCTGATGATGGAAATGGCCCTGATCGAAAACATTCAGCGCGAAGATCTAAACGCCATCGAAATAGCCCTGGCCTACCAGAAACTGGCCGAAGTCTACAAACTGACCCAGGAAAAACTCAGCGAGCGTATAGGCAAAAAAAGAACCACCATCAGCAATTACATGCGTTTGCTCAAATTGCCGGCCGAAATTCAGATGGGACTCAAAAACAAAACCATAGACATGGGACACGCCCGAGCGCTCATAAATGTAAAAAGCCCCGGCATGCAACTGGCTCTATACGAACAAATTCTGAAACAAGGCCTGTCGGTGCGCAAGGTCGAGGAATTGGTCCGCGACGAAGAGAGCGGCAAATCGCAGAATTTCAAAAAAACTCTTCCCCGCAAGACTTCCGAAGAATACAAGGATTTGCAAAAGCAACTTTCGCTGAAACTGGGTACCAAAGTACGCTTCAGCATCAACGAACAGGGCAAGGGCAACATCAGCATACCTTTTGCCACAGAAAAAAAGCTGGAAGAGATATTGCTCAGTCTCGATAAATTGTTTAGCTGAGCCCCCTAGACCAGAGAACCGGATCGATAAAGAAGAAGATGGGCCATTACGCCAAAATCATACTACTGCTGCTGTTTTGTTGTCTGGCCTGCCGGTCAGCCGCTCAGGACAGCACAGCCACCCTTGTCCGGGACAGCACGGCCACTGCAACCGAGAGTCTGCCTTCTCTGCATACCGGCGACCCTTACCAAAGCAGAGCTAATATGATCCAGGATTCGGACAGCCTCGTTTTGCGACCCGACATGGAAAGCTTCATGAATACCGACACCACAACAATGCCGGAACGAAAACTGTTTAAGCCCCTGCCCTCCAAAGCCCTGTGGTACGCCGCCCTCTGTCCCGGGCTGGGACAACTCTACAACCGAAAATACTGGAAGCTGCCTATTGTGGCCGGAGGAGCCGTCGGCCTGGCTTACGCCATCAACTGGAACGGCAAATACTACGTAGCTTATACCAACGCCTACAGGGATATCAGCGACAACAATCCCGAAACCAACAGTTTCCAGGAATTATTGCCGCCGGGCTATTCCTATACCGAATCGCAATTGCGGACTGTACTCAAAAACAGACAGCAAACCTTTCGCCGGCAACGCGATCTGAGTATCATCGGAGCGGTGGGTTTCTACCTGATTTGTATTCTGGATGCCTATGTCGATGCCGAATTGTTCGATTTTGACGTCAGCCCCGACCTGAGCATTCAGCTGCAACCCCTCAGAATTGCTCCGGGTAGTATCAATACATTGGAAGTTTCCTGCGCGTTCAGGTTTTAATAATAACGACAAATCACCTTCTATGAAAAGAATCGTTTACATACTGCTGGTTTTGAGCTTGTTCACACCTGAGCTTTCCGGACAGACCTTCAGGAAAATCTTCACCAAAAAACCGCTGACGGAACAAACAGAGGATCTCCCTGAAAAAAAGGACAGCAAGCGGCTATTAAACGGCAAGCGACAACAGGCAGACAAGGGGCAGCTGCAAACAGACAGATTGCCCGAACCGGCCACAGCAACTCAGGACAGCCTGCGGACAGAAGGCCGGCTCCTGACAGATGAGGCCCAAACAGCTGAGGAAATAAATCCCGATTCAATAGAAAACAGCCTCTTCAGCGAAGGGCTCAAGATACTGATCGAAATGGATTCCAGCCATTATTTCGACGATCCGGGCCTGGACCCCTCTTTTCATTTCGATGCCAATACCGACAGCCTCATTTACGAATGGCAACGACAGGCTCTGCTGATTTTTGACGAAGACTGCCGATCCAGCACCAAAGACACTACTTCCACTCCCGAATTGACCTATATTCAACGGCTGATGGATTTACCCAACATTATCGAAATGCCTTACAACAAGATAGTAAGGCGTTTCATCGACCTCTACCTGAACGAAAGGAGAATGCAGGTAGAAGCCATGCTGGGAGCCGGAGTCTATTATTTTCCCTTGTTTGAACAGGCACTCGACCAAAGTGGCTTACCCATAGAACTAAAGTATTTGCCCGTCATCGAATCGGCTTTGAATCCCAGGGCTGTTTCCAGGGTAGGCGCTACCGGTTTATGGCAATTTATGTTTGCCACCGGCAAAATGTACGGACTCCAGGTCAACAGCCTTACCGACGAGAGGCGGGACCCGGTTAAGTCGACTTATGCCGCCGTCAAATACCTGAAAAGTCTCTATTCTATGTTTGGCGACTGGAGCCTGGCCATTGCCGCCTATAACTGCGGCCCGGGCAACGTGAACAAAGCCATACGCCGTTCGGGAGGCAAACGCAATTTCTGGGAAATCTACTATTTTCTGCCCCGTGAAACCCGCAGCTACGTTCCCCTGTTTATTGCCGCCAATTATGTGATGACCTATTATGCCGAACACGGCATTTGCCCGGCTCAAAACAATTTTCCCCCGGTGATTGACACCTTTATGATTCATCAAAACATGCATTTCCAGCAAATTACCGAAGTCTGCAGAATTCCGTTGCAGGAAATTAAGCTACTGAATCCCCATTTTCGCAACGATATTGCTCACGGTACTGCCTCCAAAGCCGGCATACTCTATCTACCCATGGAATATTCGCCCGTCTTTACAGATCTGCAGGACAGCATTCCCCGCTACAAGGAGCAGGAATTGCTGGCCTCGAGGCTGGTTTCGGTTCAGTCGGGACAGGGAGCACCGGGTGAGGCCATTGTTTACAGAGTAAAAAAAGGCGACAATCTTTCGGTAATTGCTTCGAGACATAATGTAAGCGTTCAAAAGCTCAAAAATTGGAATAACCTCAGGAGCACTACCCTGCAAATCGGACAACGCCTGCTTATTTACTGATCTTTTATCAGAACCTGCTTATTTATTAATCTTTAATTTCGGGAGCTTGCACAAGACAGTCTGTTTTTTTATTAATTTCGCATAAATCTTTACGCTTAGGCTGACAATGGACATAATAAAGGCAACTAATCCCGAAGAAGAAAAAATCTTAGAGCAATTTCACCTCTTGCTCAACGATTACCTGAATTCAAACCACCGCAAAAAAGTGGATTTGATTACCAAGGCCTTTAAGTTTGCCTACAACGCCCACAGAGGCATCAAGCGCCGATCGGGAGAGCCTTATGTCATGCATCCTCTGGCCGTGGCCCGCATCTGTTGTTCCGAAATCGGTCTGGGCTCTACTTCTATCTGTTCGGCTCTTTTGCACGATGTGATAGAAGACACCGAGTTTACCGTCGAAGACATCCGCAACAACTTCAACGATAAAATTGCTTCCATAGTAGAAGGGCTGACCAAGATCTCGGGGGGCATTTTTGGAGAAAAGGCCTCCACTCAAACCGAAAATTTCAGACGCTTGCTTCTGACCATGTCCGAAGACATCCGGGTGATCTTGATCAAAATGGCCGACCGCCTGCACAACATGCGGACGTTGAGCGCTCTGTCGCCGGGCAAACAATACAAAATTGCCGGCGAAACCATGTACTTATACGCTCCCCTGGCCCACCGCCTGGGGCTGAACCGCATCAAAACCGAGCTTGAGGAGCTGAGTTTCAAATACGAACATCCCGAGGCCTACCAACAAATTACGCAAAAGCTGGCCTTAACCGCAGAATCGCGCAAAGAACTCTATCATTCCTTTATTGAACCCATACGACACGAACTGGACAAACTCAACTTGAAATACTATATCAAGGACAGAGTAAAAACACCTTATTCCATCTGGAAAAAGATGACCACCAAAAACATCCAGTTCGAAGAAATATACGACCTTCTGGCTGTACGTATCATTTTCGATGCTCCCGAACATCTCGAGAACGAAAAAGACATGCTCGCCCTGGAAAAGAAGCAATGCTGGGACATTTATTCTACCATTACCAATATCTACAAACCCCATCCCGATCGCTTGCGCGATTGGGTGAACAATCCCAAGGCCAACGGTTATCAGGCCCTGCACACCACGGTTATGGGCTTTACCGGCGACTGGATCGAAATCCAGATCCGCAGCTCCAGGATGAACACCATTGCCGAAAGAGGCTTTGCCGCCCATTGGAAATACAAACTGGGCGAAATAGAAGAAGACAACGAGCTCAATCATTGGATACTCACCATCAAGGAGATTTTGGAAAGCCCTGAACCCAACACCCTTGATGTGTTGAATACCATCAAGATGAACCTGTTTTCGTCTGAGATCTTTGTTTTTACCCCCAAGGGAGAAATCAAAACCCTGGCTCAGGGTGCCACCGCTCTGGATTTTGCTTTTGAACTGCATAGTGAGCTGGGCTACCACTGCATCGGCGCCAAAGTCAACCATCAATTGGTGCCCATGAGCCATGTGCTCAAAAGCGGCGATCAGGTAGAAATCCTCACCTCCGACAGCCAGAGTCCTCAATACGAGTGGCTTAAATTTGTTACTACCGGCAAGGCTCACTCCAAAATCAAAGCTCGCTTTCGCAAAGACAACCGCGAGCATCTGAAAAAAGGCGAAGAGCTGCTCAATGAATTCTTCAACAAGCTTCGTTTACCTGCCGACACCGAAAATATTCAGGTCTTGCTCAGCAACTGCAATTGCCTCAACAAAGAAGAGCTCTTACTGAGACTGGGTACCGGCGAACTGGAGCTCAACAACACCGAAGCCGAATTCTTTAAAAAAGACAACCAGAACCTATTGGTCAAATACTGGAACCTTACTTTCGGTTCCAAAAGCAAACAGGACAAAGAAAAAGAAATCAAAAAAATAGACCTCAAATCGATCCACCAGCTTACCGATGAATCTGTTCAAAGCGAGTATCATCTGTCGGATTGCTGTCAGCCTATACCGGGTGACGCGGTGCTGGCTTACGTTGCCCAAAACGGCTCCATCTATGTCCACAAAAGGCAATGCCCCATTGCTATGAAACTAAAAAGCAGCGACGGCGACCGCATCGTTTCTGCCGAATGGGCTGTTCACAAAAAATTGTCCTTTGCCGCCGAAATAGAAATCATCGGCCTGGACACCGTAGGCATGATCAACCAGATTACCCGCATCGTTTCCGACGAATTTTCGGTGAACATGAATAAACTCAACTTCGAATCGAAAGACGGCGTCTTCAAAGGCTCAATGACCGTCTACGTGCACGACGTGGACAACCTGAACCGCCTCTGCACCAAAATCTCCAAACTCAAAAACATCAAATCCGTCACTCGCGTCGAACACCATAATAGGTTGGTGGCGTTGGAGGAGTGAGTGGCTATGCTCTGAAATAAGCAACAAGCGCTTCCCGCAGATTTTTTGCGGTGCTCAATGCTTTTATTTTACCTGGCTTTTATTTTGACAGCGCTTTTATTTTGACAGCGCTTTTATTTTGACAGCGCTTTTATTTTGACAGCGCTCCCCGCCGTTCAAGCCCTGCCCCGAAGCCTCCCGATATCCCCGGCTGGTCGTATCCATTCGGTGAACCCCCTAGTTCATAGCCCGTAGGTATCA
>JAQUTN010000192.1 GCA_028694375.1 Bacteroidales bacterium | reverse complement strand
GAACGTTTCGGACAAACTTTTGTCATTGTAACCCACGACAAGGAGTTGGCCCGTTTGACCGATCGGGTTATCGAAATAAAAGACGGCATCATCCTCTCTTAATATATAGTACTATGAACAAAACCCTCTTTGTTGTATTGATTCCTGTTTTGCTGAGCTTCTTATCCTGTCAGCAAAAACAAACTCAGGATAACCGGGCTGAAAATCAGGTATCCAAAATCGCTGTGTTGATAGAATATGCCGACAGTACTATAAAAGTTTCCAGGCAAGCATTCGGAATTCGTGTTAGCAGGGTGGGCATGCATGTGGTAGCCGTATCCCGGAGAAAAAACGTGGAATTCATACTGAAAGGAAAGGCCTCCGAAGGTTCGTTTAAGTTGTATAGCGATCATGCTTTTGCCTTGCGTCTGGACGGAGTAGAATTGTTCAATCCCGAAGGGCCGGCCATCAATATTCAGGCTCCCGGGCATGGCCTGATTATCCTATCGCCCGGAAGCGAAAACATGCTCAAAGATGGTTCCCTGTATGCCGTACCGCCCATAGGAGAACAAATGAACGCCTGTTTATACAGCGAAGGAAATTTGATTTTTTATGGTTCGGGAAAATTGCTCTTGAAAGGGAATTATAAACATGCACTTTACAGCAGGGGCTATCTTAAATTGGCCGAAAACTGTGATATCAAGGTGTCCGAAGCCAAAAAAGACGGTTTTCATATTCTGGGAGATATATTGATTGAGGGTGGTCAGCTCAATATCAACGCAGCAGACGATGGTTTGAAATCCTCGGGAAATATTTTGATAAATAAGGGAGATATCGTCGTCAGGGCTATGAAAAGAGATGGCTCCGAAGGACTGGAATGTAGTCAGCTCACGCTAAACGGGGGTCAAATGAGGGTCCTGGCCTACGACGATGCCATCAACACTGCCCGTAATTTAATCATCAACGGTGGTTCTTTGTATTGCTATAGTTTGTACAACGATGGGATTGACAGCAACGGCTCCATACAGATCAACGGAGGCCTGGTGGTCTCTTCGGGCACCCAGATGCCCGAAGAGGGTATTGATTGCGACCGCAACACTTTTGTGATTACCGGAGGTACCGTCATTGCCAGCGGAGGCGGGACCAGCGTACCTACCGCTCGTCTGTCTACACAGCCTTCTCTGATTTATTCAGGAGATTTCGAACAGAGTATTCACATTCGGGGAGTCGAGGGCGAAGACATCCTTACTTACTCACTGCAGAGAAGTTATTACCAGTTTACCCTTTTGTACAGTAGTCCGGCGCTCAGGCCAGGATTAAATTATGAATTGTTCTCTGGCGGCCGGCCCGAGGGAGGCACTCAGTTGTATGGCTTTTACACAGGTTCAATCTACAAACAGGGAGTGAAGAAAGCCGATTTTACCACTTCGACTATGGTAACAGTAGTAGGGGAGTTTCGCCAGGGAGGCCCCATGAACAGAGGTGCCTTTCCTCCAGGCAGACCGGGAGAAGTTCCCCGCGACCCCGGAGAACCTCCCTTCGATCCGGCAGAGCTTCCCCAAAGTTCCCCTGCAAAGAGCCAAACTCCCGGTGCGTCAGCAATGACTCCGGGGGATCCGGATTTCAACCCGAATCCCCAGCAAGGTGGTATGTACTATCGCGAAGCTGTTGAAGTTCCCGACTGGCCCGATAAGTTATAAATTCTTTATTTCGGCGTTATAACGTAGCTCTTGCCCTTTGCAGTCATAAAATCTACCGTATAGTATTTTTTGTCGGGCAAGGGGGTAGCTTCTGCGTGGCTGTTGTCTTGAAAGCTTCCGGTACTCACTGTTTTAAACAAGGGATTTGGGTTTTGTCCCTCAGCTGTGTTCACTTTAGCTCCTTTTATTCTGAGCGGCTCGGAACTACGCAGGCGGCAATTGCCTCCCAGGCTTGAATGCAGAACAGCATGACTGATCTTGCCGTTTTTCCACTCAATATCCAGTTCGAATCCTCCCCGGGTTTTGATTCCGGTAATTTTTCCCGAAGACCATTCCCGTGGAATAGCCGGCAACAGATGGACTAATCCGGCATGACTTTGTACGATCATTTCCATAATACCGGCTGTGTAGCCAAAGTTGCCGTCAATCTGGAAGGGCGGATGAGCATCGAGCATGTTGGCATAGAGACCGCCTCCGTTCACTTTTGATTTACCAAAACCGATGGGATTGAACAGGTTGCGGACGATTATGTTGGCGTGGTCGCCATCGAGCAGACGAGCCCAAAGATTGATTTTCCAGCCCATAGACCAGCCGGTAGCTTCGTCGCCCCTGAGTTCCAGAGTACGCATACTGGCCTGGAACAACTCGGGCGTTTCGTCTATATTGATCTGATTGCCCGGATGCAGGCCGTAGAGATGCGAAACATGCCTGTGGCGGGGTTCTCCGTCGCGAAAATCCTGTTGCCATTCCTGTAGCTGACCTCTGGCTCCAATACGATAAGGCAGTAGTTTTTCCAATTGCCGGCTCAGTCTATTGCGGAAATCTTCGTCAACTCCAAGGATTTCAGAGGCTTCGACAGTGCGGGTGAACAATTCTTTGATCAGGGCCATATCCATGGTGCTTCCCATACTGATGGCCGCTTTTTGGCGTTCACCGTAGATGAAATTATGTTCCGGAGAGTTGCTCACCGGGGTCACCAGATAACCTTCGCCGTTGTCAACCAGCCAGTCAGTAAAAAACTCAGCAGCTCCTTTGATGATGGGGTAGGCGTCTTTTTTAAGGAAATCCCGGTCTCCTGTATATAAATAGCGTTCCCAAAGGTGGCTGCTCAGCCAGGCGCTGGCCATGGGCCAGTAGGAGGAAGTAGGTGTACCGTCGTTGGGGTGTGTTTCCCTCCAGATGGAAGTATTGTGGTGGGCCACCCAGCCATTGCGGCCGTACATTTCGCGGGCAGTCTTGTTGCCGGAAATGGCCATCTCTTTTATCATCTGGAAAAAGGGCTCGTGACAT
>JAQUTN010000191.1 GCA_028694375.1 Bacteroidales bacterium | reverse complement strand
CGGTTCCAGCGAAGAGACGTAATTCAAAGCCGCCTGAATGTCCTCAGTGGCATCCCTGTCCGTAGCCGGCACCAGTGCTTTGACCGGAACCAGTGGAATTTCTGTTTCTGAGGCCATGTATCCGCTGTACGAATAATCGGGCACGCGGTTTCCGCTTTCGTCCGGATTGTATACCATCGCTCCTCCCCTTTGTTGCACAGGCAGAGGAAGTCTTACTTTTTGAGTATAAGCACTTGCAGTTGCGAGAACAAATGATAGTAATAATACAATTTTTTTCATAGCATCCTCCATTATTTATGCAACCACAATATACCTTCGGGTTTAAACTTTTGCACTGAACCTGCCTTAATCTTAAAGGGCTTTCCTTTTGGCTCTCCATTACGGACATCCAGCCACTGAGCCTTAAATTTTCCGCGGACAGTTCGAAAATCAAGGCTGAGTTCTTCGGCCCGGGAATAAGCAATATACCCTACTTTTGAGTTGCCTCTCAACCAGTATTGAGAATCGATTGCCTGCATTTTCGAAGCATCCCGTAATAACCGTTCCGGCAAGCGGGCAGGCAAATTACACAAGGAAGCTCCTGCCATGAAAGCAGCCCATTCTTCCTGAGCCGATCCCCCGGCTGAATACAAGACAGCCTTGTCCGGAAATGCCTCTCTGAGCGACAGAATGGTTTCATAAACTCTGCCCGGCATATCGGCGGCTCCACCGCTTCCGGGTATCCGGGTGGAACCGGCACGGGATTGCTGACGCGGAGCCAGATTAAGGCCACTCAGGAGCGTAGTGTAACCTCCTCCCGGCACAGGTTTCCAGTACTTGATGTCAATAATGTCAACAACTGCTGCCCGCTTGGGGTCTTCAAGTATCTTATCCTGTACGTCTTTGGTGACACACAATACCACTTTGGCATCCTGTTGTGTTTCTGCTTCCCATTCGGCAATTACATCCAACCAGAACTCCACAAAATGCAAGGGGCCGGTAAATTCTTCACTGATGAATTGCAATACAGACCCATTACCAGCAAAGTTGTCCAGACATTTACGGATATAATTCCGGTGCAATTCCCTGCGTACCGGATGCTGCACATCGTAAAACAATTCTGCCATAAAGATGCGTTTGTCTCCGGCATAAGGCACCGGCTCGGGAAATCCCGTTTCGTTGATGTTGTTGGCCGAGCGCCAGGGAAAATCGGCCCAATGAGCGCCGGCTTCCAAAATATTATGCTGGAAATAATGCTGATGAAACAACACCAGCCCCTTATCGTCTGCCAAATCTGCGTATTTTTTCAAGCGATTCCAATACCATACATTCCATTTAGTCAAATCGTATTTGCTCAGGCCGTCCCAGGCTGTTCCCTCACCGCTGCGAGCAAAGGGTAATTCATAAAATGGAGCCCAGACATAGCCGTCCATGCGCATAATCCTTTCGTGATCGTCCCTGCGACGGTCGTACCATAAAGCATAGTTATGATCGGTCACCAAAACGTTCTGAGCAAGCATAGTGTCTGTCAATTCTTCCAGATCGTCCGTAAAACCTAAGCCGGTACGTCCGGGAACATAGCGAGTGATATGAGGTCTGGCTTTGGCTAAATACCTCAGCCTTAAATTACCGTTCCACCAGACTATGCCCTGACGGCCACCTGTAAGTATTTTATCTTCTTTCACCAGCAGACCGTCGTGGAGTTTCATCCGGCTTTCGGGATCAGGCGATGCCGCATTTACCTTCTTGTTTGTTTTCTTCTGCCAAACCGATGAAGGATCTTTCTTTTTGGATTTTTCGTATTGAAGAGAAAGAGGATTATTCAAGCTGAGACTATCTATCCAGTCTTTCAGTTCCAGAGCCGGCTTGCGTGCCTCGGCAACAAATTCCTGAGCTCTGTCTATGGGCGGATTGGTTGCCGAACTGGTATCAAAAGGCATCAATTTATCTTCGTCGGGATGTTTCCTTCCCGTACGAGCCGACAATTGAGCGTAGTAGAGGCTATGAGGTTTCACAAAGGAGCCGGCACTATTCCACGCGACATTACCACTGCGTTGTCCCCAGGCCCCATAAGACCAGTTATAGGCCGTTGGAGGCAGAGGGCAGGCCAACATAGAAGCGGAACAGTTCCACATCATGGAATTTCCGGTAGTCCAGCCGGCTCCCAGTCCGTCCTGGCCTCTGTTGGAAAAATAGATGCCGTGTCCCTCTACTGTTACTACATCAAACAACACTCCGGTTGACCAGGAATCAATCGTGCCGCTAAAATTAAAAGGCATCCAGGCATAGCATTGTACAAAAGCATTGGGTCCTGGTGCACAACGTCCCACGGCAAAATCATGAAATCCGTATTCGGAATACAGGCGTTGAAACAAACATTGACCTCCCAGCGTAAAAAAAGTTTGTCGACGCTGGCCTCCGATTTCGGAAACCGGTTCCAGAGATTTACAATCTTCCACTGTAATTCTGCGTGTATTTTCGGTAAGGTAAACGGCCGAACCGGCAAAATGCCTGAATTCAATCCGTCTTACCCAGGCATCTTCGATATTATCCAAATTGATGGCCACCCAACGATGATTTTCGTCTTTAAGATTATCGGTATCGTAAATGGAACGCAATCGGAGGTTCTCTACACCCGAGCGACGTATGCGTCCGGGCCAGTCAATACTGCAAACAAAACCTCCGCCAAACTCAGGATCCAATGCACAGCTCAAAGGGGCATCCAGCAGAAGACTGTCTCCACGGAGTTCTTTAACCTGTCGTTCCCAAAAAAGAACCATATCTTCGGGTTTCCATCCAATGTAAGAGGATTCTCCGCCAAAATCGTTCATATCCATGGCATCTATCCATGCCTGAGTGCCGGGGCGCATAATACGAATGCTTTCACCGGTTTTAAAAGAGTGTCCCGGTACCACAATCACCATGGTTCCCGTAGGAGTATAAGAGGTTATGCTTTGATATTCTCCGGTCTTATACTCTTTGTTTCCGGCTACA
>JAQUTN010000190.1 GCA_028694375.1 Bacteroidales bacterium | reverse complement strand
GGAAAAGGCAACAACAACATCATCATCCCTGTCAGCAGCTGGTTTTTCGAAAAAAAGAAAACTGCAAGTGCCAACAGCATTGTAAGGAAAGAAAATACCGCCACTCTGATGCCAAGCGATCTTTTCAGCTCTTTACGAAGGACAGGATTTATACTCATACATCAAGTCTTAGTAAAGCAATATCTATACGATTCAGACAAATTGCTTCAGAAATTTCTTGGCTGCTTTTCTCAAGCGGGAGCGTTGCTTGGGAATCTCTCCGTATATTTCTTCTAAATTATCAGGCAAAGCTTTGTTCAATACTGCGTAAATGGTACCAGGATATAGTTTCTTCAGATTCAACAACATATAGTCGTCGGCATCCGACCAAAAAGCGCCTGCATCAAAAACCATCAGATTGACATCGGCCGAGGAATATAGGATCGGATATTCAATACCGTTACTGACAGGAGTTTCCAGAAAAATCACATAGTCGGCTTTTACAGACAAATCCCGGATCAATTCATGGTAAGACTTATAGTTGGTCAGCTGTTTTCCAGCCATTTTTTTTGTATCATTCTGTAAATCATCACCTTCTGCAGCATCGAAAGCCAGCACCACTGCCTCGTGGCCTTGTTTTTTCAAAGCCCGGGCCACATTCAAAGCCACTTCGGTCGTGCCCGAATTATCCCAATTGGCTGTAACCTGCACAATCAATGGCCGGTCGGGGTTCTGCGCTAACAATTTAATCTTTTCGGTAATCAACAAAGCCGCTTTTTCGTTCAAAGCACCGGTTAATACCTTTCTGTTGCCGTTTTCCAGACTGAAGCCGGAGATCACCTCCAGGCCCGAGATTCTGGCCAGCTTCGAGGGCGATTTAATCCGTTTATCCAGCAACTCTATTACAATAACGGCCAACAAAACAAACAACAAAGAGAAGAGGGCTGCGGCCAGTGTATACATCTTGAAGGGTGCGTAAATCGGATTGATCGGAAAGGCCGCAGCATCAAACACCCGCATGTTCATACGCATGTTCATATTCTGTTCATTCTGGCGGGCCATGCCCAGTTGTTGCAAAATGTTCAGGTACTGCCTTTCGTATACATCAATCTCCCGTTCAAACCTTTTTATGGTTGCACCCACAGGCGCGTAGCGTTTGTATTGCAGCATAAACTCTTCCAGTCTTTCCTGCAAAGATTTATATTGTGCTGCGTAACGCTCGTTTTCCTTTACTGCATCCAGCCATTGAGCCAACAGATATTGAGCTTCCATCATCTGACTGTTGTTTTCGGCCATATTTATGGAATCGAGCTTAGCTTGCATCCTGTTTTCGATGTCTGCTCTTTGTTGTTGAATTCTTTCCAGTTGACCGGGATTAAAATCGCTTTGACCACTTTCTATCAAAGTAATCATGTTATTCACACTGACCAGCTTATCGCGCAAACTCATAATTTCATTATTCCTGAGGTTGATCCGGAAACGTTGGCTGACCTCGTCTTCCAGCTTACGCAAGATTTCGATAGATGCCTCGTAAGCCATTTTGGTTTCCTGCAGCATAAGCTCCAGTTCTTCCTGTTGGGTAGTAAGCTGTTTTGTCTGTTCGAAATAGTTTACAATATCGTGTTCCACATTGTATTCCAGTAAACTTTGTTCTGCCTCGCGAAGCCTGTCCTGAGCCTCTTCCAATTGAGCTTCGAAATACTCCACGGCCGAATTGGTCTGCGAAATTTTCAACTCCCCGTAATACTCAATGATGATCTCGGTAGCAAACTTAACCGTATTAAAACAGATGCCCGGATCGGACGACTCATAACTGATTCTGATCAAATCGCTGTTGGTCAGCCTTTCGGTTTTCATCTTAGAAATCGCCTGAATGCTGTAAAAACGATGACCGTAATGCAACAGGCGGTAAATGTAATTCTTTTCTTCCTGAATGATTTTAGCCTTAAGATTCTTGTAGGTTTGTTCAAAGTCGCCCTTCACCACCAATTGCCTTACACTGTCGGGGGCGTAGCGGGCCAATTCAGCAAAAGCCTCCTGCGACATTATCTCGCGCTGAGGTTTATCGAGCATCAGGTGTTGGGTAAGCAACCTCAGGGCCACCTCTTCGTGCAGGGAGGACGACCTGAGCATAGACAACACATTGTTGTACTCGTTCTGAGCAGCCGCGTTATCTACTCTGAATACATCCACCACTATGCCGGTATTGGAAGTGATTCCGGTATAAATAGTACTGGCACTGCTGTAATGGGGAGGAATGCTTTTAGTTACCACATACACTATACCGCCCAGCAATACAGGAATAATTACCAAATAGTGAAACCTGGACAGGATCAGTTTGACAAAGCGAAAAATATCCATATCAGCCGGTTTTTTATTAAAAATCAGAGCCCGTTAGTAATTTCAGCAAATAATACTGAGTGAAGAAATTGTTTCTGGCATCGATGTATTCCACATAGGAACGAGTATATGAATAATTGATAGTAGAATACTCACCTATTTCTATCGTATTGTTCCTGATGTCGTTTTTTGCTTTCATCAAATCCAATTGGGCTGTCTGCACGTTATCCTGATGCACACCCAGCACTTCGTAAGTACTTTTCAGTTTGTAATATTCTGTCACTACCATACGGATGATTTCTTTTTTCAATTCCTCCCTTTTCAATTCAGCTTCGTTGATGCTGTACTTCAATTTCTTCACTTTGTTGTTGTTGCTCCAAAAATACGAAAGGGGCAGGCGCAAGGTCACACCGGCGTAGTAATTGAAACGCTCTTCTGCAGCATACAAATCCAGGCCGGAACCAGTGCCCGTACCTCCCGGATCTGCCACAGACAATTGGTTAAACAAACCATAGCGTGTGTTGGCATCTACAAGCACGTATTCGCCCCAGGATCTCTTTTGGATTTTGATGTCTTCGAGCAATTGAGCCACCTGCTGGTCAGAAGTTTTCAACAGAGGCGAATTGGCCAGGGCAGAATCGATGCAAGATTGCAAATCGGGCAGTTTAAAGGCA
>JAQUTN010000189.1 GCA_028694375.1 Bacteroidales bacterium | reverse complement strand
TCATATACAAAATATTCTGCCGTATACGAACGCCGCCAGATGGGTTTTATGATTTTCCACACCAGAATCATACTTTCCTGAGGGTTGAACTCAAAACCCTCAATTCTTTCCATTCTTACATTTCGGGTTTTGTCGACATTCAACAAAGTATCGAGCAATTTTCCGCTTTTTATATCGTACCTCAACAGCAATTTCCCCCCTGGCGCCAGGCAGGCATAAGAGCTGCCGTCGTTCATGGATTGCCAGCCGGATGGGATTTCGGGTCTATATGCTCCCATTATTATGGAATCCAGCTCAATGCCGGCCGCTTTTACAAAACTAAGCTGTAATATCAGACAGAGCAATATCAATAGTATACGAAAAGTTTTCATAAGAAAAAGGGTCTGAAACATTGAAAGATGTACAAAGGTAAAAAAATGTTCCGACTTGCAGAAGGCTTTAGAAGCTGTTTTAATTTTATCGTTAAACGAGACTGGCTAATAATAATTAATTCGTAGAAAATTAAAACAGCTTCTAAATTAAGTTTTTTACTTTTGCCGGATTATGCATAAGCTCTATTACAGTTTCCCCGAATTTATCGGCCTACATTTTAAAGGAAAGGTTCAAAAAATCTCTTTAGATGCAGGTTTCAGTTGTCCCAACCGAGACGGAAGCCTGGGACGGGGAGGCTGCAGTTATTGCAACAACTTGAGCTTTAATCCCTCTTATTGCAGCACCAAACGCAGTATAAGTGAGCAACTCTCTGAGGGAAAAGATTTTTTTGCGCATAAATACCCAAAAATGGATTATCTGGCTTATTTTCAATCGTATACTAACACTTACGATAAGCTGGACAGACTTATAGACTTATACGAAGAAGCCTTGCGTTTTCCTGGGGTGAAAGGACTGGTGATAGCCACCCGCCCCGACTGTCTGCCGGAGGACTTGCTGGACTACCTCGAACAAGTGGCAAAGCGCTGCTTTCTGCTTGTGGAACTCGGAGTGGAATCCACGCTGGACAAAACTTTGAAGGAAATTGGAAGGGGACACGATTACGCCTGTTCAGTGAAAGCGATCCAAAATCTATCCCAACGCAAAATCTTATGCGGAGCTCATATTATACTGGGACTGCCGGGCGAAAGCAGGGAAGAAATGCTGTCGCATGCCTGGCGCCTGAATTCTTTACCCATTAACACCCTTAAACTGCATCAATTGCAGTTGATACGGGGGACCAGGCTGGAAAAACTAGTCAGTGAAAATCCTGGCTATGTACAGCTTTTCGATGCAGAATCCTACGCCCGGCTACTCATTGATTTCATAGAGCGCCTCCGGCCCGATATGGTTCTGGATCGTTTTGTATCACAGGCACCCGCCGAATGGCTGATCGGCCCTGACTGGGGAATGAAAAACTACGAATTCAGCCACAAACTGGAAAAAATGCTGCGTGCCGGGGGACATTACCAGGGCAGGCAGTACTCCGATTCGAACGCTTGAACAAAATTAATGGCCCTGAATGGCTTTCGTTGTCCAATCCCAAAGCTCTTTTTGGTTTTTTTTATTCCTGATCTTTGCAGAAAGTCTAATTGCTTTGCGGTTCTTGAAACAGAGGCCACTCAGCTTGGCGTATTCCGATGCAGGCATTTGTGCCTCCAGGCTTAGAAAAACAGCTGTGTCGGCCCCCTGTGCCGGTTTTTTGATCAGTGGACGGAATAATACATCGGTCAGAGGATCGAACCAGCGCTTCATCTCTATCATTTTGGTACTGACAATGCCGGGATCTACAGCCAATACCCTTATGCCCCGCCCGGCAAGACGTTCGGCCAATTCCAGACTATATACCAGAATTGCCCTTTTGGAACGGGCATAATTGAAGATACGCATAAAACGGGCTTCCGGCTTGGACCTGAACATCTCTTGATGCAAACGACCGATACGATAAGAACAGGAAATAGTATTTATGATAAGCGAACCGGGACGCATCAAGGGTAAGAGTAGTTCATTGAGCAAAAACAAGCCCAGATAATTCACTCCCAAAGCCGTTTCAAAGCCATCTTCGGTGAGGCTGAATTTTGCCGGCAGCACACCGGCATTATTGATTAGGGTATTGATGCTGTATTTTTTCAGAGCCATAATCGAAGCAAATTGTCGGATGGAAGCAAACGAAGCCAGATCCAGGCTGAGAACTTCAATATCAGTTCCGGGATAGCTTTTTTCCAGGGCAGCTTTCACAGCCGCTGACTTTTCCGGGTTACGACAAGCCATTATCAGACGTATACCACATCCTGCCAAGCCCTGAATTATGGCCTTGCCTATTCCGGCAGAAGCTCCTGTAACTATAATGACTTCGCTCGATACGGACATATTGGATTTAAAATTCTCAAAGATACTCAAAAAGCAAAAAAGCAAGGCTGGCTGTAATATTTTTATTTTCTTTGCACTTAGATTTATTCTAAAATGGAAAAGCGAAATCAACCCCTGACAAGATCTTTTTTACTGCACAGCAGTCTTCTGCTGATTTTCTGTACAAGCTTCATTCAAGTCCGTGGCGAGCAAACCGACAAGAGTTTTTTGCAAAGCCTGATCAACGAAAGTCAAACTCTTCTGCTTCAGTCTGTTGAAGGACAACAAGAAGGGAATTATGCACCTGGGGCTAAACAAGTTTTTCAAACTACCCTCGGGCCAGTCCTCGCTTTGCTGAACGATAGTACGACAACTCAGGCAGAAATCGATCAACAAACAGAGCAACTTCATCAGGCCTATCTGGATTTCTTAGATAAACGATTGGGCATCAGCGATCCCTGGCAAGCTGATAATTACATGCACCTGGCCTCGTCCACCTTCAACTGGGCTCACTACAATGTGCACGACCCTACGGTTATCCGTAGCAGAGGTTATTTTTACGAATACGGCACCGATGCCGCCTGGGGTTTCAGCGTAAAAGGCATACCCTACCGACGCAGCCGTGATCTGGTAAACTGGGAATACCGGGGCACTGTCTTCGACGCCTATCCTCAGGAAGTAC
>JAQUTN010000188.1 GCA_028694375.1 Bacteroidales bacterium | reverse complement strand
CTCAACATCTTCTGATTTTTCGTACAATGCAAGCAATGGCGTACCCTGCCAAAAATAATTATCGCCACCTAATAAGTCTCTTGCGGCAAACCATTCGTTTTTTCGGTTTTTGCACCAACAATAAACAGCACCTTGCAAAAAGTCTTTGATTTTTTGCTTTTGTTCTTCGGAAATTCCCCGAACTTCTCTAATCTCTGATTTTTCTACTAACATTATTGTGAAATTTGTTTTCCTGCTCTAACGGCTTCGCAGGTCTTGCCACTCCGTTGTCGCTGTTAAAGTTTTCTGTTTGGTGCAGATTCGCACCGCACTATCCCATACTTGCAGCTAACACCCAAATACACGCATTGCGTATATATCAACTTTATCCATAACCCCGACGCTGTTCAAAAGAAGCATTTTCGAGAGTCTGTTAAGCCGAAGATAAGCATGCATAAATGAGGAGAGTTGTGTTATTATTGTATTAGATATCTGTCAGTTAACCTTTTTCAGAGAAGGAAAATTCAATAAATAGCTCGCTTTTGGTTCGCTAAATGACTAACAAAAATACAAATTAGTTGAATTTTTTCACCTCTTTTATCGAAGATTTTTACATGATCAATTGTTGAGGGAGTATTTTTATTCAATTTTTTTTGATGGTGAAGGAGGTGATATGTATTTGATATTTGGATTGCCCTGTGTCTTATTGTACAGATCTCTGTCAATCAGAAGAATAAACTTTTGATTATTGCGCATATATGCCAAAAACAGCAAATAATACCAACCCGAAAAGCACAAAGTTTTTTAAACAGATATCACCGCGCGAGCAAACTGCATCAAACCAAAACCAAAGGCGGTTGCAAATTGAGGGGCCATTTGGGCTGCATTACGAGCAAACTGCATAAAGCCACCACCACCGAATCGTAGGAAGCTCCCTCCGGTGAGTAATCCCTCAAGCGTACCGCAGCGAAACCGCCTGCCCGAAGCCGATATATAGACACGGCGCCCGAAGCGCGCAGAGGCCGGCAACATTTGCCTGTGCAGGCTCGTAGAGACAAACAGGCAACGCCGGCGTCCAGTGCTGACCAGCCGTGGATATCGGGAGGCTGAGCGGGAGGCCGTTTCGCGAAAGGAAGCGTTCCAAGGGCAGCTCCAAAACAGCGCCCTCAAAAAACGAAACAGTAAGCTTTATTCCGGCAGCGGCAAAAAGAAGTCCGCCGCTTCAATAGCCGCCTTCACAGTAGCTTTATCCGCCGAAGCCTCAAAAGGAAACAAAGGATTGTTGCCCGCCTCAAACTTGCGACCAACCACATCCGCCACAAAAGCCGCAGGATCATCCCTACGCCCAGCCACACGCACCAAATCAAACCACCGATGCCCCTCAAACGCCAACTCCAAAGCCGCCTCCTGCAAAATCTTATCCTCCACAAACAAAACAGAATCCTCCAAAGTCGGCAAATCAGCATTAAAAGTATAAGGCTCCAAATCCACCCGCCCACGAATCCCCATAGAAGTAGCATAAGCACTGTGATCAAAATTCACAACCTCCGGCTTACCCGCCAGCTCCTTACGCTTAACCAAAGTAGAATCGTTCAGATAAAGCGGACGCGGCCCCCTGTTAATCATCTGCAAAGCCAGCCCCGGACGTCCCGTCCGATTGATGGCTTCGGCATAACGCAAATGATACATAGCCGCCCGTTCGATGACTATATTCATTTCGACAGAGTCGCTGGCAAACTTGTTGATCAAAGGCCAAATCGTATTATCGGGAGCCTCACTGTCAGCTTTCCAGGCATTGCCAAAACCCCGGCGATCGCCCAGCTTCTTGAGCTCCAGATTGGTACTGCCAATAGCTTGCGCAAGCCAGTCCTCTATAATGGCCGACGAAGGTTTGATCTTGTTAGCACCATCTTCAGCAAAGAACAAAGATCTCAAGCTGTTGGGTTTCCCGTAAAGATTATCATAAAAAACAGAAGCATTGTTCTCGTAAGTACGGGCAAATTCAGAATTCTCAAAAATCTGGTACCATGACATAGAATAGTTGCCGTCGTCTTCGTAGGTGATAAACAAATTGTCATCGCAGACAAAACTGTAATTATCCTTTTCGATAGCCCTTTTGTACCACAAAGCCGCATTCTCGTAATCGTTGAGCCACAAATAACATTCCCCCAGCAAAAACTCATTGCCCGGAATCATTTTGCCCACCCGAATGCTGTTCATCCTGCGAAAAGGCCTTTCGACATGCAAAATATCCTGCAATTGAGCAATCAGCAAGGGCAGGAGCTCAGCCTGAGTCTTTTTGGGAAAATCAGCAGTAAGCGCCTCCTCGGTATCGACTATACAATGCTCAAAGTAAGGCACAGAACCATAAATCTTGCTCATCTGCAAATAAGTCCAGGCCCTGATGGCCACAGCCGCGGCATAATCCTGCAGCAAAGCATTGTCGCCCACCAGCGTGTCCATATGCTGAATCATATAATTGCAATCGTTGATGATGCGATAAAAAGCAGTCGCTTTCAGATAAGGATTACCGGCGCTCACCCTGTGCTCGTTGATTTCCCGGAGATCCAGGTCGGCATTGGGAGTCAGATCCATCAGATCGGCCTGCAATTCACCCAACAGCACGCAGACAGGGCCTATGTCCTGCATACCCGACAACAAACCAAACACCGAATAAACCGAATCGTTGGGGTTGTTCAGACGATTGTCTTCGATATCCAGGTAAGCCTTGGAATCTACTTCGAAAAAGTTGGAGCAGGAAAAACCCCAAACAGCCAGAAGGAAAAGAAGGAATATGTGAGAAGAAGTTTTCATAGTTCTTTGCTTAGAGATTGATTTTGATACCGGCCATAAACGATCTGGACTGAGGCATATAACCCCGGTCGATGCCCTGCAGCAGGCTGTAATTGGAATGGCTGACATCGGGATCCCTGCCCAGGTAATTGGTCCAGGTGATGAGGTTTTCGGCATAAATAAACACACGCAGGCCGTCGAGGAAGAAGAACTCCCCGGGAGCGGCCCATTCAAGACCCAATTTT
>JAQUTN010000187.1 GCA_028694375.1 Bacteroidales bacterium | reverse complement strand
GCCGGCGTTGCCTGTTTGTCTCATTCGAGCCTGCACAGGCAAATTTTGCCGGCCTCTGCGCGCTTCGGGCGCCGTGTCTATATATCGGCTTCGGGGTCGGGCTTTCACTGCGGTACGCTTTCGTTTTAATCAGATTTTAAGAAAATACTCCAATTTATCGCACTTTTTAGAATCACCATTGAAATCACGCTTTTTGCACTAACCTAAAATTTGAACAACAATATTTTACCCAAAAAGAGCGAAACTTTTAATACCTTTCTTTTTGATATTCAAACATATACAATACTCGTCCTGTTCAACAACTGTCAACGAATCATACCGGAGGTATAGATTATGATTTCTTTGCCTATAGTTTCACTGATCAGGTGTTGCGTCAACGCCATGTACATACTGCCTTTGAAGAGGATACAGCTTATTGCTCCGGTCCTTTTATCGAAGATTACCATTTCGGCTACGATCATGCCGGGCGTCAGTTGTCTTGTCATTATACCCTAAGCAATAATGACAGCATATTGTCCTCGGTAAATCTAAACAGTATGACCTACGACGAATTGGGGCGGATGCAACAAAAGACGCTACATCAGGATCTTCTGTCCGGTAGTTTCGCTTACAATATTCGGGGCTGGCTGACATCCATTGCCTCTCCGGTGTTTAATGAACAGCTTTATTATCAGGAGGCTCAAAGCGGTCAGACTCCTTGCTACAACGGAAATATTTCATCCCTGAGCTGGGGTTATTGTGGCCGTACCGACAAAGCTTACGGTTTCTCGTACGATCAGCTCAACCGACTTACTGAGGCTGTTTACTCTCCCGACGAGAGTTATAACGAAGTAGTGGATGAATACGACTTGAACGGAAATATTCAATCCTTGTCGCGTAGCGGCTATGTGCACGACGGTATATCGATGGATCCCATAAAAGGTTTGATTGACGACCTGACTTATCAGTACGAAGGGAACCGCCTCGTCAGAGTAGAAGATAATGTTGAAGAGCAGACTGAGCTCACTTCGAATGATTTTAAGGATGCGGATAGTTCTGTGGAATATCTTTACGATGCCTGCGGCAACATGACAGGTGATTTTAATCGAGGAATTGCCTGGATAAAGTATAATTGTTTACATTTGCCCTCTACGATACAATTTAGTAACGGGAACAAAAGTAGTTATGCTTACGATGCCACGGGAATGAAACGTTCGGTGCAACATGCTTTTTCGCTGTCGGGAATTCAAATTCCCTTTGGAGCCGACACCATTGAGAACACGCAATCCATTCAGTCGCTTAGCCAAACGGATTATTGCGGCAACTTCATTTACGAAGACGCTCAACTGTGCCGTATCCTGACTCCCGAGGGCTACATCGAAACCACCGATTCCACCGGATCAACTGTCAACACCGGCAACTGGCGTTTGACGTATTTTCTCAAAGATCACTTAGGCAACGTACGAGCCCGCATAGCCTGTCCGGAATTCGACAACCCGATCCCATCCTCAGCACCATCTTCCCCGCCAAGCTCCCCGGCCTACACCCTGCTTGACACCACCGACTACTACCCTTTCGGCCTTGAAATCTCCAGCCCCGAAGGCTTCCTCACCTCCGGCAACAACCCCTACCTCTACAACGGAAAAGAACTCGACCGGATGAATGGGCTGGATATGTATGATTATGGGGCGAGGTTCTACGACCCAGCCTTAGGGCGTTGGCACGTGATTGACAATAAGGCTGAGAAGTTCTATCCATTAACCCCATATACATATGCTGCAAATAATCCAATAAGGTTTATTGACCCAGATGGGAATGTTATTGTTGATGCTAATGGGGAGCTAATATATGAGAATGATGAATGGAAAGATAATGCCAGTATGGGTGCGAGAAGGATTGGAGATGCAATGAAGGCCACTCCTGTTGGATCTGAACAGTTTTATCTATTGGTTGATGTTGATTATAACATAACGCTAACACTAGATCCGGGTAAAGGTGATGGTAAAAATATGGCCCAAGTTACTAATGATTATGATAAGGACGGAATACAAATAAAAGCTGATATTGTTGTTTATGAGGGAATGGCAAAAGATAAGCTTGTTTCATTAGAAAATGCAAGAATAGCGATGGATAAAGGACACAAGGTTATGGCCGACCAAGATGATATGGCAAGATTGGCAAACATGCCAATAACAGTTGATGAAATAATTGGACAAGAAGGCGTCCACGAATCTGTACATGCAACAGAAAAGGGTTCGCAGGTGAGATTTGAAAAGGATTATGAAAAAAGGGAAGAATTACCAAGACAGAAAGAGATAGAAGCTATCACACAAACTCCTGAATATAGATTGAAGAAAATGGAGACGGACAAGGATTATATTCAATAATTCACGAGATGAAAAAATTAATCACAATAATAGCACTCATTACGATTGCCAAGATGGGGTTATCGCAATCTTTGGCACTGTCCAGAATTTTGTGTATACGTGATTTAAATCGAGGAATTGAATGGATAAAGTATAATTGTTTACATTTGCCCTCTACGATACAATTTAGTAACGGGAACAAAAGTAGTTATGCTTACGATGCCACAGGAATGAAACGTTCGGTGCAACATGCTTTTTCGCTGTCGGGAATTCAAATTCCCTTTGGAGGGCTCTATCCAATAAATTGTGTAAACGATAATGCCAGGAAAACATTTCAAATCTAATCCAACCTTATTTCGAAAACTTGATTCAGCTCTTTTTTTTGCTTTCCTCAAAGCGGAACGCAGTGAAACCACAGCCCCAAAGCCGATATATAGACACGGCGCCCGAAGCGCGCAGGGGCCGGCAAGGTTTTTTGTGACGGCTCGTCAGAGACTAGCAAAAAACGCCGGCGTCCAGCGCTGACCAGCCGGGGATATCGGGAGGCTGAGTGGGCTGTGGTTGAACGGCGGGAAGCGCTGCCAAAAGACCATCAATACCTCTCGCTTACGCTATTTTTGGCCTGCGGCCAAGAAGATAGCGGCGCTCGGCAACGGCAAAACATTTTCAATCACAAGCTCTCGCTTACGCTACTTTTTGGCCTGCGGCCAAGAAGATAGCGGCGC
>JAQUTN010000186.1 GCA_028694375.1 Bacteroidales bacterium | reverse complement strand
GGATTGCTTGCGCAAGCTTGCAACACCACAAGCAAGAGCGTCAAAACTGCCGACAGGCTAAAGTTCCTGATCCACGATGTAGTTGTTGCGTTCCGAAGCATTGCGTGAAATCATTTCGGCCAGGAATCCGGCCAGGAACAACTGAGTTCCCAGCAGTATGCAAGTCAGGGCCAGGTAAAAATAAGAGATATCGGTGATCAGGCGGAAGGGAATACCTTGGTTGAGCATGGAGATTTTCATGACTCCCAGCACTACGATAGCAACAAAACCCAACAAAAAGAGCAGACTGCCCATCAAGCCAAAAAAGTGCATAGGCCTTTTACCGAAATGAGAGAGAAACCAGAGGGTCATCAAATCGAGATAGCCGTGGGCAAAACGGTTCAGTCCGAATTTTGACTGTCCGAATTTGCGTTTCTGATGCTGGACCACTTTTTCGCCTATCTTGTTGTAACCGGCGTTTTTGGCCAGATAGGGAATGTAGCGGTGCATTTCGCCGTATACTTCGATATTTTTTATCACCTCTTTGCGATAGGCTTTCAGTCCGCAATTCATGTCGTGCAGTTTGATGCCCGTAATGCTTCTGGCAGTGGCGTTGTATATCTTGGAAGGAAGATTCTTGCTCACTTTGGAATCGTAGCGTTTCTTTTTCCAACCCGAAACCAGGTCGTAATTACCTTCTATGAGCGTACGATACATTTCGGGGAGCTCTTCGGGTCTGTCCTGTAAATCGGCATCCATGGTGAAAACCACTTCGCCTTCGGCTTTTTTGAATCCGCAGAACAAAGCCGGCGACTTACCATAGTTGCGTCTGAACTTCAAGGCTCTTATCTGATCCGGATGAGCCTCTTTAAGTTCAGTAATAACTTGCCAGGAGGCGTCTTTGGAACCATCGTCCACAAAGATAACTTCGAAACTGAACCTGTTTTGTTCCATCACCGTCTGAATACGCTTAAACAGCTCAGGCAGGGATTCTGCTTCGTTATACAAAGGAATAACTATACTGATGTCCATAATCGCGTTTTAAGTCTGTTTAATTTTCCAGAAGATCCTTACGAACAGCAAAAGGGCTGAGAATCAAAAACAAAAAAGCACCGCCGATGATGTAAAACCAGATGTAACTAAAGACAAATTGTATGGAGCTGGGTACCCCGAATTTAATCAGGGTGTCCAGTTGCTCCTGAGGATAGTTCATTTGTTCAAGTAATATCAGTGCCTGATTGTAGTTGTCTTTGATGTAATCGGGTTGTATCAGCTCGAAATGCAGGTAATGCACAACGGCCATTATCAGCGAAGCAAATACAAACATCCAAAGCCCGAAACTCCAGGCCTGACCGTAGCGTATATAGCCCTCTAGTGCCTTGTTGCGATAGTTTTTGACTAAAAATACGCAAAAGAAAGGCAGGCCTATCCATCCCAGCGTCGTAATGATCCTGGAGAGGGCTCCCTGCTGGAAGAGTATGCCCCAGAGATAAAACAAGGCGATGTACAAACCGAGGTATAAACCATAATTGGCTGCATACTTGTATTTCGAGAGCAGCGGATTGGGTGTTTGTTCCATAACAGATGAATATTTGGACAAAAATACAATTTTTTTGACAGAGTGTTTGCCGGGAAGTAAAAAACCTGTACTTTTGCAGCCGGGGAAAGTCCTATACGGCCAGCTCCCTGCGAATCCCCCCAGGGCTTGACCGCAGCAAGGGTAGTTTGGTTGTAGCGGCGCGATATAGTAAGCTTTCCCTTTTGCCTCTTTAGCTCAGTTGGCCAGAGCACGTGATTTGTAATCTCGGGGTCGTTGGTTCGAATCCGACAAGAGGCTCAAAAAGAGAGTGTTTCAATTCTGAAACACTCTCTTTCTTTTTCTCCCGCTGTAATTGCTTCATCATCCCGTTTTTGCATCCACCGGGCTTTGTTGTTATTCTGAGGCCGGAAACCGCCTTATTTTCCTGTTAGCTGCCAACAGCTATTCTTTCTTGACAACTTTGAAAACTTTAGTTTTGTAGTCTGCGCTGACTTTGAGCAGGTACAAGCCGGCGGGATAACCGAGCAGACTGATCGTGCAGTCGGGTGCGGGGCTTTCCAGACTTTCCATAAGCTTGCCGGTCAGACTGAGGATTTCTACTTTGATAGGGCTTGTGGCCGCTTCGCAGCTAATGCGATAAATGCCGCTGTTGTCGCTTTGACTAAGCCGGAGCTCAGTGCTTGTTGCTCCGGGCAGGGCAGTGGTAGCTTTCACCGCCAGGATACCTTCGTTGATGCGGCTTAGGTCCCATTCCAGGCCTTCGCCGGGCGAGGCCGGTTCAATGGCTTCGAAAGCACCGCTCACTGTGCCTGTGGCTGTGAACAGCTGTAAACTGCGGCCTTCACGGAGCGCTATCCCCTGAATTTGCAGTACCAGGGTTCCGTTCAGGCTGATGTTTCCGGTTACAGCCAGTTTATCATAGTAAAGCGTTTGTTGTTTGAAAAGCATCCGGCTGCCTGAACTCATAGTCAAGCCTTTGCCCAATTTCAGCGTGCTGCCCACGTTGGTGGGGGAGCCTGCAGCCAGAATGCCGCCTTCCAACACCTGTACCGCGCCGGCAATGCTGCCCCGGCCGCCCAGTACGGCACCGGAACGCACCGTGACGCTGCCTGTGCCTGTAGCGCTGCCCAGACTGTTGCTCACAATCAAACTACCTTCCTGCACGATGGTGCCGCCTGTGTATTCGTTGGCTCCTTGCAGATCGAGGCTGCCACTGCCTAGCTTGGTCAGGCGTCCGCCACCGCTGCTGATGCTTCCACTGAATAGTGTAGAGCTGTTTTTACTGCCAATGATCAGGCTGTTGCGGCCCGAAATTGTTCCCGTGCCGCTTAATGCCCCAAAAGTAAATGTCTGAGCCGTAGAAGACTCCCCACTGCCGTTAGTGGCGACCATCAGGTAGGTGCCGTCGCCCAGGTTGATTTCTGCCTGAGGCAGGTTGCGGGCAGCAGCGTTGTTGAGGCGAACATCTCGACCGACAAAATCAATGCGGCCGCTGAAGGCAGACCAATCGCCGTTGAGGTCACTCCTTACGTAAGGAATGTAAACGACCAGGC
>JAQUTN010000039.1 GCA_028694375.1 Bacteroidales bacterium | reverse complement strand
CCCTATCATTCTGGAGCAAGGCTACCTGCTCGATAACAGAGGCATCTCAACCAATGTAGCCTTTTTGGAGTATACTTACGCACAATACGCCAGCCTGAAAAAAGTTCCTGGCAAAGAAGAACTGTTCAAAAAGATTATAGACAAATCTCCCCTTACAGAATTATGGGAATGCGGAACCAGGACTCCCGAAAATTGCGACACAGAGCGTTTGAACAAGCTTATTCGCGAAAATTTTCCGGGCTGCAAGTCTCTTATGTTGAAAGTAGAGCCTCCCAGTCTATAAATTTCTATAGGAATAACTTATAGAATCGGGGCTGAGGCTCAGCACCAGATAAGAAGGAGTGGGATGCGTGTCGCTCAGAGCATCCAGGGTGATAAAGCGGGTATTTCCGAATACGGCCGTATGCCTTTCGTGATCGTGTCCGCTGATGACCACGTCCACCTGATGTTTAAGGCATAAATCCAACAAAACTTCCAATTCTTCCACATAGGGATTGGTAGCCGCCATTCTGCGCAGCCTGATCCAGTTGTTGTGATTAACCAATACACAGTAACGATACTGAGAACGTTCGAAAAGCAACACTTGCTTTAACCATTCCAGTTGCTTTGCTCCCAGAGTGCCGCCGGCATTATCTAAACATATATATAAATCGCTGGCTTCCGGAGTCTTAATGCTAAAACAATAGACCGAAGAGCCAAATAATGGTCGATATTGTTTCCATCCCCCAAAATAGAGGTCGTGGTTACCGGGTATGGGAAAAATTGAAAGAGAATCCTGAGGAGGCAAGGCAGCATACAGCCGTTGATAATCTTCGGCATGGCCGGTAGTCAGGTCGCCGGCCATAAAAACAGCCTTGGGCTGGTTTAGCAAAGCTTGTTCTAAAAACAGATCGAGGTTTGTAGTTCCACCTACATGAATATCTGAAACGGCGAATATTTCGTAATTTTCCAGGGAACTCATTAGTGCAGAATGTGGATGTTGATCATTCCAGCTCAGAGATTGTTCAAAACGTTGATCTGCCGATTCATACGAAACGATAAAACCCCTGGGGTCAATGAGCTGACAGGCAGACAGACAGAGGCCTAAACAGCTTAAAATCAATTTCCAAATGCGGGAATCCATATCAATCCTGTTCTTATAAAATAGCCAAAATGATGAGCACTCATATTGAGCGAGCCTGCCAACTTATACCAGTTTTCGAGATACACCTTCATGGTAGAACTAACTTGCATCTCAGCCCTAAGATTCAACATGGGATTGGTTTCCTGATTGATCAGAAAACAATCTCTATTCGTCAGACTCAGGCTGATATTCCAGGGCTGTTCGGGGCTGTTGACGAAATAGGCAAGGTTATAAACCAAATTGAAGTTTTCGCGAAGCACCATGCCCTCCGTTTCGTAAGATAAAGCTCTCTCTCTGACTCTATACGACTTAAAGTCCTGGCCCAGATCAAACTGCCAATGTCTCATCCTCATAGTAACAGCCAGGCCCCAATCGGTAAGGAACATCAGGCTCGAAAAATTTCGATGTATGAAAAATGCTTCTACTTCCAGGGCTTGTTTTCCAATAGTAAACGAACGACTTGCTGCAAATTCGGCTGCCGAAAACACCTTATTGGCAGGATGTTGCAGCTGAAACTGCGCGCCTGCATCTAAGGTGTATTTATCCAGGCTGTAAGCGGCAAGCAAAGCTGTCGAAAGATACAACCCCTGCGACACATTGCTCTGTCCCAAATCCATGGAATAATCCAGCTTTAGCTGAGGCTTGACCTGAAACTTGGAGGCCAGTATCAAAAGCAATAGGAACAAAACTTTTCGGATGTTTATCATCTGCTTACCATAAAACGTCGTTAAGTAGAAATCGCCCCCGAGCCCACCAGTTCATCGCCCCGGTACCAAACGGCAAACTGTCCGGCCACAATGCTGCGCTGTTCTTCGGCAAAAGCAATATACAAAGCGTCTTCGAAACAATACAAACGGGCCTGTTGTAAAGCCTGACGATAGCGGATACGAACCGAATATTCGGACGACTCACCGACATTCAATGCCAGATCGGGCCGGAGCCAATGCACTTCCTGATGATTGATCTTCAGTGCTTTGCGGTATAAACCCGGATGATCCTCTCCCCTGCCTACAAAGACCAGATTGTTTTCTATGTCTGTGGACAAAACATAAAGGGGCTTTTCGGTTCCGCCCACCTGCAAGCCTTTACGCTGTCCTACAGTATAAAAATGAGCTCCCTGATGTTCGCCCATAATTGAAGCATCGGAAGCACGGTAAACGTAGGGACGGGCTTGTTTTTTGATTCTTCCTTCCAAGTCCCCGGGATAGGAACGGCTGTAGGCTTTGAAATCGGCAGGGATCTCCAGTATCAGGCCTTTTTTGCTGCTGAGTTTTTGCTGCAGAAAAACTGGCAGATCAACCTTTCCGACAAAACAAATGCCCTGCGAGTCTCTTTTCTGCGCCGAAGCCAAACCCAGTTCCCCGGCCAGTTCACGCACTCTGCCTTTTTCGAGTTCTCCTATGGGAAAAACAGCATGCGAGAGTTGCTCCTGGCTCAATTGACATAAAAAATAGGATTGATCTTTGTTCTTGTCCCGACCGGACAACAGCCGGTAATATACGCGGCCTTCGGTATCAGTAATGCTGTCGCAGCGGCAATAATGCCCGGTGGCAATCTTGTTTGCTCCAAATTTCTGTGCCGCATGCAAAAAAGCGTCAAACTTTATTTCCCTGTTGCAAAGCACATCGGGATTGGGTGTCCTGCCCCGGGCGTATTCTTCGAACATATAATCGACCACCTGGTGACGATAAGTATCGCTCAGATCAACCACATGGAAAGCTATGCCCAACTTGCGGGCAACCAGTTCGGCAATCAACACATCCTCTTCGTAAGGACAAGCCCCCGACAAAGTGCCGGTGGTGTCCTTCCAATTGATCATATATACGGCAATAACTTCGTAACCCTGCTCTTTAAGCAAGAAAGCGGCGACGCTTGAATCAACGCCGCCAGATAAGCCAAGGACTATTTTTTCTTTCAATTTTTGTCTTTTGCCCGCTTTCTAAGTCTGATCAGACCGGCATAACCGGAATCAAACCGCGGATAAGAATCAATACCAAAAGTGCCAGAATGGCGTAGAGTTCGGGGAATACGGCCAAGACCATGGTCATACCAAAAACGTTATGTCCCGAACCGATGGCTGTAATACCATTGGCACACACTTCGGCCTGACGTATGGCCGAAAACAAACCGGCTATACCCAGACCCAGTCCTGCACCAAAAATAGCGGCAGCAACATACCAGTCCATTCCCGGGAGCAAATATGGGCTCAAAAAGAAAAAGCCTACAAAACCGTAAAGCCCCTGAGTAGAAGGCAAAGCAGACAAACCGATGTAAGAACCGGATGCATCCGGATTCTTTTTCAAGGCTCCGACAGCAGCATTACCGGCGATGGTCACACCATAAGCGCTACCTACACAGGTCAATCCGACCATTAATCCAATTCCGACATAAGCTAATACAATAGGTTCCATAATTAGAGTTTTAAATTTAGTTTATAGTATTCAATGTTTAATAGTTCCGTTCTTTAAGTTATTCAATTGGTTTGGGCCGATTTCCTGAAGGGATTATAGGCTTTACCGCCGCCTTCGAAACCGGCATTTTTGTAAAATTCCACAAATGTGAGACGCAGAGGATGAACCAGCGAACCGATTATACTCAGGGCCAGGTTTAAACCATGTCCCACCAGTAAGATGAGCAGTACAGCCAGCCAGCGTATCCAGACGGGCATGGCTTCTGTCATTCCAAAAGCCATCGAGTTGAAAACTGCTCCCAGTATGCTACTTGTCAAACCCAGGGCAAACAAACGCACATACGAAAGCAGGTCACCCAACAAACCCGAGGCCATATTATAACTTGTCCACAAGGCCGAGCCCACATTGATGAATATATTTTTCCCGGGAGAATTGTAAAACACAATGATCAAGCCAGCAAGACCCAAAATGCCATATAAGCCGTAAGTAAGAGGTACAGCCAGAGCCACTCCCAGGGCCGGCAAACCAAAGGTAACAATGGACGTTAGCAACAATACTACCCAGGCCAGGTTGGACAAGGCGTATTTTAATTCCAGTTGTATGCTTATTTTGATGACGCGGATACTCATGGCAAACAAAATTTGAACGGCTCCTATCGACAGGGCCAAAATCATCAGCGGATGGTAACCACCAAACACAGCTCCAAAATTGTTTTCGGTCAGAAAATAGTGTTTTACTCCTTTGAGCCATTGCCATTCCAGGGCTTCCAGGGCAACTCCGAAGAAAGATCCGGTCAAAATTCCCACCAATACGGTCGACAAACCCAGGGTTTGCCCCAGCGTGGCAAAAAACCTTTTTTCTTTACTCAGTTTGGGCTTTATCAGTGTCGCAGCCAGTAAGATTAATAAACCATAGCCTCCGTCTCCCAGGCAGAGCCCAAAAAACAACATAAAGAAAGGTGCCATCATAGGTGTAAGATCCAGTTCCTTATAGTTGGGCAGGGAATACATTTTGGTGATGGGCTCGTAAAGCCGGGCAAAACGATTGTTTTTGAGCAAAACAGGTATTTTGTCTTCTTGTTGCGGTTGCCCGGCTCTGTAATAAATACCCTGCTGATTGAGCAAGTCTTTGAGCTTGTCTTCTCTGTCGCAGGGCACGTAGCCTTCGAGTACCATTATTTTATCGCCCGCTGCTTTTTCGGTGCCGATCAAGACCTTAGAGAAGTTAAACTGATCGCTGAGTAGCTTATCCTGAAAAATGAGTGTATTGTGCTGATTCAGAGCTTCAGTCTTTAGTTGCCGGTTCAATTCCTCATTGCGTACTTCTAAAGCAGTCACCTCGGCCTTAAGTTCAGAAAGAGACTTTTGAGGCCAACGCAGGTGTTCTGCATCCATTTCGGGTTGTTGTCCGTCAAAGCTCAAAGTGATAAAATAAATAGCATTATTGTTGTCTGCTATTCTGATGGCATTATATTGTTCCTCCCATTCCGTTTTGTAACTACTCCTGGGACAAAAATAAAAATCCAGACGACAACCGGCTTCCAGAAGTTCTTCCAGACGTTGAGGATCGAAATCTCCCCATAAGGAGAGATTGTTAAGCTCCCGGTTTAATGCCTGCATTTTTGTTTCAAGCTCTGCCTGATCCTCCAGTATACTTTCCAAAGACCGGAGCAAGATATCCCGTTCGACTTTGGTATCGGCCGGTGCCGGCTCAACATCCTCAGGCAGGTAAGACTTAAGAATTTTGCTCAGTTCATTGATGCGTTTACGTTCTTCGAGCTTCTCGTACAACTCGCTGTGCTCTTCTACGTGCCCTATTTGCTTTTCGACCACATCGACCACACCTATTTCCCGGAGATTTTCCAGAAAATCTCTATAAATGGCATGATAAACCAAAAAGCTGTATTTTTTCATAGGAATAATCATAGACTTCCCTCCTGCTTTTGGGCATTTTGCCGTGTTTTTACTATCTTTTGCGAAGACTTGGATAAGTTTTCTTCGTCCTCCATATAGCGTTTAATTTTTAATATGGCATCCTGATAGCCGGGAATCTGCACCTTTTCGAATAAATTCACTTTTTGGGTGGTTTTTTTGCGGGCATATTCCAACAATTGCAGTTTACGAACGCTAAAGTCCTGTTCTATACCGGCTGTGGCCAGTTTCTTAAGCAAATCAATTCCTCCGGCATACCATTTGGGGGAGTGAAACATACTGTAAGGAATGATTTCAAACAGCACCTCTTTCAATACAGGTATTCTCACACCAGCCACTTTTCGTACATCCAGTTCTACGTCTTTAACTTTGATTAGCTCAGCATTGAACTCAGTCCACAAGACATGCATCGTACTGTAGTTTTGGATGAGCATTTCGAGCTTTTTTTCCAATTCCCTGGTTTCGGTTTTGGCCCTCTTCACTTCAAGACGCAGGGCGCTTTCCTTGTTTTTGATGGTAGGAAGAGCTCTCTGGCGGATCTTGAGTTGTTTTTCAAGGCCCTGCAAAGATGTCTTGTTGTATTGATATTGAATGGCCATACTCTATGAAACTTTAGGCATATATTTATTAACCAGGTCTTGTTTAATGTTCAATTCTTCTACCCTGAAATGAGCGGCCAGAATTTTCCAGGTGGTATCCAGCATTTCGGTGGTATCAATATTGACATCAATGGCAAGTATCTGCGATGAATATTCTTTGGCAAAATCCAGGCAACGTTCGTCGTAATCGCTCAGGTCGAAACCATTCTCCAGTTTGGTCTTGGCGTTGGCGGCATCGGCAAAGAGCCGGACAGCGGCGTTCATCAGCTGAGGATGGTCTTCGCGGGTCTTTTTGCCAATAACCAACTGTTTGAGCCGGGACAAACTGCGGAAAGGATCCACAATTACTTTACCTACATCGGTATCTCGACGCAAAAACAATTGACCTTCGGTGATATAACCGGTATTATCCGGAATAGCATGTGTAATGTCTCCACCTGACAAGGTGGTTACCGCAATAATAGTTATGGAACCTCCGTCAGGGAATTGCACAGCCTTTTCGTAAATTTTTGCCAGGTCGGAATACAAAGAACCAGGCATAGAGTCTTTGGAAGGAATCTGATCCATGCGGTTGGACACAATGGACAAGGCATCGGCGTACAGAGTCATATCTGTTAGCAGGACCAGCACTTTTTCGTTTTTTTCTACCGCAAAATATTCGGCGGCAGTCAGGGCCATATCCGGAATCAGCAGGCGTTCCACCGGAGGATTTTCGGTGGTATTTACAAAGCTGATAATGTGGTCAAGTACACCGGCGTTGCTGAAAATATTTTTAAAATACAGGTAATCGTCGTTGGTCAGTCCCATTCCGCCCAATATAATTTTGTCGGTCTTGGCTCTGAGGGCCACGTTGGCCATTACCTGGTTGTAAGGCTGATCTGGATCGGCAAAAAAGGGAATCTTTTGTCCGGAAACCAAGGTGTTGTTCAAATCTATACCGGCAATACCGGTAGCAATCAATTCCGAGGGTTGCTTACGTCGTACGGGATTGACCGAAGGACCACCAATTTCAACCTCGTTACCTTCGGGCACCGGACCTCCGTCTATGGGATCACCAAAGGCATTGAAAAATCGTCCTGAGAGCTGATCACCCACTCTGAGGCTGGGAGCTTTGCCCATAAATACCACTTCGGCATTGGTTCGCAGGCCTTCGGTACCACCAAAGACCTGTAAGGTGACTTCGTCCCCGATAATCTTGACCACCTGAGCCAGATTGCCGTCAACAGTAGCCAATTCTTCATTACCCACATTGGCTGCTTTCAAACTGCAGGTTGCTTTTGTGATTTGGGTAATCTTGGTATATATTTTCTGAAATGCTTTTGTTGCCATTATCCCTGATTTTTTTGTGTTATGCGTTCCTTTAGTAATTCTTCCAGTTGTTTTTCGAATTCCTTGAACTTGTCCGATTCAAATTCAGAATAGTTCATTTGACGAAGTATATTAATCACTTTCTTAAAATAGTCCATAATCTCTGTAAAATTATCAAACCCGAAATCCAAACGGGTAATGCCCATCACCTTCTTAAGCATATATTGCTGACGTTCTATGGGGCAAAGAGCATCTATCTTGTCGAAAGCGTCCTGCTGAAGAATGACAAAATCGATTACTTCCGATTTCCAATAAGTAATATGATAATCCAAAGGCACACCGTCGTCACCCAGAATGTTGATTTGTTCCTGTACTTCTTTTCCCCTCTGCAACAAGGTTTTCATTTCATTGACCATAGGAATCCACTCGTCTGAAACCGTTTTTTGGATGTATTCTTCAAATTCGGGGTATTCTATGTATTTGGAGTAAGATTCTATGGGATTGATGGCCGGATAGCGTTTACTGTCGGCACGCGCCTGTTCAAGAGCGAAGAAACAACGGGCGGCTTTTTTGGTACCTTCGGTCACCGGCTCCTTAAGGTTACCTCCGGCGGGTGAAACCGTACCTATAAAGGTTATGGAACCTGTTTGGCCGTTGTTAAGGATGACATAGCCTGCACGTCCGTAAAAACCTGCAATAATGGCGGAAAGGTCCATGGGAAAAGCGTCCTGTCCCGGTAATTCTTCCAGACGATTGGACATTTCGCGGAGTGCCTGCGCCCATCGCGAGGTGGAATCGGCCATTAACAATACCTTCAGACCCATGGAGCGATAATATTCAGCAATGGTCATAGCCGTGTAAACGGAGGCCTCCCTGGCTGCCACAGGCATATTGGAGGTGTTGGCTACAATAATGGTTCTCTCCATGAGTTTGCGTCCGGTGTGGGGATCTTCGAGTTCGGGGAATTCGGTAAAGATTTCCACTACCTCGTTAGCTCGCTCTCCGCAAGCGGCCATAATCACAATATCGGCCTCTGCCTGCTTGGAGATGGCGTGTTGTAGCACCGTTTTTCCTGTTCCGAAAGGACCGGGAATAAAACCGGTTCCGCCTTCGACTATGGGATTGGCGATGTCGATGATACGCACACCGGTTTCCAGCAGACGAAAAGGCCTGGGTTTTTCTTTGTAGGCTTTGAGTGCTTTTTTTACAGGCCAACGCTGAACCATGGTGACAGGTATTTCGTTGCCCTGGACGTCAAGCAAAACAGCAATAGTATCTTTAAGAGTATAACTTCCCTTTTCAACAATGCTTTTGACAGTATACAATCCTTCAAGCACAAAAGGAACCATAATTTTATGGGGCTGAAGATTTTCCTGGGTTTCTCCCAACCAATCGGCAGCCTGAACTTTGTCTCCGGCTTTGGCCAGTGGCTTAAAATCCCATAATTGTTCAGTATTCAAAGGAGAAGTGTATTCTCCGCTGCGCAAAAAGACGCCTTCCATTTTGTCCAGATCGTTTTGCAATCCGTCCAAATTGCGGGATAATAAACCAGGTCCTAATTGTACTTCGAGCATGTGGTCGCTGAATTCAACCTCAAAGCCAACCTTCAGTCCGCGGGTACTTTCGAAGACCTGAACATAAGCTTGCGGGCCGACCACTTTAATAACTTCCGCCATAAGCCTGGCCTCTTTGCTCAGAATATAACAAATCTCGTTTTGGCTGACCGGGCCATCTACCTCGACAATAACCAGGTTGGAAATAATCCCTTTTACTATTCCTTTTGTTGACATATGGTTTATTTTATTTATTTACTTAATGTGCGCATCTGCCGGCATATTGACACTGTTTCTGAGTGAACTCACCAGGGAGCGGAAATTTTCTTCCCCGGCCTTAGGATCGAGCGACAGCCAACGTTCCAGGCTTTTCAGTTTAATAAGAAAGGTCAACAATACTTCGACCGAAAAATAATATTTGACACTATGTTCGTCCAGATAATCCCATTTTATGCGATCAATCATCTTTTCTCTTTCCAGCAGGTTTTCTTCGTCTGCCAGATTGAGCAGATTGTCCATTTTCGAAAACAGCCCTGAAACATTGAAATCGCGCACAGTTGATATTTTCAGAGATTCAGCTACGGCGTTGTTCCCGATAATTTGCCCGGCAACAGGCAAATTATACTTGCGACAATTCAATGCCGTAAGAATATTGTTCAGATTTAATTCAAACTCGAACCATTCCCTGACAAAAACATTGGAAACTTGCATGACGTATTCGTAATAGAGCTCGGTTAAGCGTTTCTTTTCTTTACCGGCTTCCAGCAATTCAGACTTCCATTCACGCATAAAAGTCAGGAAATAAGTCGGAATGCCCCTTAGAGGAGCTCTTTCGTCGTAGTCCAGCAATTCTGTTTGTTCTTTGAGCTCTTCGGGGCTTATCACGCCCAGGGGATGAAATTCGGCTTCTTTGTTGTTGATCCAGGCCAGCAGATTATCGTTGTCGTAATCCAGGCGGAACAAGCGGAGTAAATCCGCATCTCTGCCGGGAAAGGCTCTCAACAATTCCTCCATAAAAGTGGTGTATGACAACTGCAATTTGCTGTCATCCATGGAAATGTCGGGTAAACCTGCTACCAGGTAATAATATTGCCTCATAATTAAAACAACATTTCCACCAGTTGGGGACGTAAAAATTCCTTGAAATAGTTGGTAAATTCTTCCTCACCGAATTGAATCTTGTAGGAACCGTCTTTGGCCGTCAAAATAAAATGGGTATTCAGATTGTTTACCTGTTTTATAGTCAGGCCTTTTTCGAGCAAGTCTGCAGCTTTGGCCTTGAAAAAAGCCGTCAAAGCATTAGACTCATCGGTTTGAATTTCGAGTTCACCGTTTTGGGCCCAATTTTTTACAAAGCTCAACAATAAGTATTGCATAAATGCCTTATCGTCGCTGCTTAGTTGAATCGCTTCTCTTACCACTTTGTCGGTCAATAGGTTTACAATTTCCGACTTTAAAGCGTCCAGGGACTGACGGGCGAATAACTGCAATTCGGCTTTGGTATTTTTTTCCAATTCCTGTGCCTTTTTGTTGGCAGCTTCGATAATTTGTGCAGCCTCTTGCCGGGCAGCTGCAATTAGTTCAGATTTGTTTTTCGCGGCCTCGTCAATGAGTTTTTGAGCTTCTTGTCGGCCTTTTTCCACACCTTCCTGGAACAGCTGATCGGTTAAGTCTTTTATGGAATTCATACGTTTTTTGAAATTTGATTTAGGGTCACAAAATTACAAATTAATTTGCTGCAATACAATAAGTAGCATATTCTATTATTGGTAAATTACAGCTTAAAAAAAATCTCCCGGCCTTAAAGCGGGAGATTTTTCTCATTTCTGTCACCAAGACCGACAGGAATAAAATAGGGCCAGGATATACAGTTTATTCTTCATCCGGATATGGCAAATACCAATTGGCCGGATTATTCATTTTGTTAAAAACCGCATCGTAATTTGTTTTATGCTTCTTGGCGATAGCTTCGGCCAAAATAGAATATTTATTATTGTGCAGGGACATTCTCATCAAATCGTGAAAACGGTTACCCTGAAATGCCGATTCCAAAGCGCATTCTTCAGCGAGGATTTCTTCGACAAAGGCTACTGAATCTTCCATACTTTGCATACCGGAAGGAAAAGTCACTATTGATTTATTGCCCTGTCCTCTGCTGCGTGTGCCAACATTAATAGTGAAAATATCGGCACTGAATTCCTGCCAGGGTACGCCTGAATCTATTTCATTAGGATTGACGTAAGTTTGTATATTAGCTCTGTTTAATCCATAATTAACTACTGCCAAAGCTAAACTGGGTTTATTCAGTTGGTTTACCGCTTCGGCATAGCGTAAATACAAAATAGGATCACGTTGTAAATAGACGGCTTCTCCATTGTAAATAATTATTCTGGGCTTTTCAGAAACCTGAAAGATATTGTCAGCTAAACGTTCTTTATATTCATAGGATCCGCTTTTGCCTCTTAAATCACCGGGAACAATAATGGTGGCTACTTCTTCCGGACCATACATATATACTTGATTTTCGAATAACTCTATGGCATTAGCCGAAGGTGCAATAGTGTAATCTGTTTGAGTCATCAAAGACATGGCTGATTTATTAAAGTCTCCGTACGAAGTAGAATTATAATAACCGATGACAGCACTAATGTCTAGCCCGTAATATGATTTATCAAACAAATAATTCCAATAAGGTGTTACTATGGGAGGTGTTACAGATGCCCAGCTGGATGTAAATGTACTGGTTACATATCTGTATTCATCCAGGGCTAATTCAAAATACTTTGAAGCCGCCTTGGCGTATTCGTTTTTCCAAAGGTAAAGGTCCGCTAAAAGAAATCTGGCAGATAGAAATAATTCAGTACTATAGAAAGTACCAATATTACCATAAGTTGGATTTTGCACATATTGTATGGCCTCCAGATCAACAATAAGTGAATCAAGGATGGCATCTTTCTGAAGGAAAGTATAAGAATCCAGTGCGTCTTCTATATTGAGTATCGGTGTAGTTATATAATACGCTTTGCCATAATTAAGGGCCAGTTGCAGATAGGTCCAGGCCCGGATAACTTTAGCCTGAGCATATTCTGACAACAATATCTTTCTACCACCCAGCATCAGAGAGGTATCCATATTGTTTATCATATAATTACAATGATTAATCACCTTGTAATAATCACCGGCATCGAGCCAGGAATTGTTTTTATCGGCTTCCAGATTACTCAAAGCTCTAAGTTCAGCATCCGAATTTTCGGTTACATCCATAAGATCTGCCCTAAGTTCGCCCAAGATTACGTAACGATCACCTAATAATTGTAATTTTGTGAGCGCTCCCATCATAGTATACATGGCATCCCGTTCATCGTCAATCAGATTGTTTTCTTCCGAAACAAAACGATCGGAGTCCACTTCCAGAACATTTTCGCAGGAGGTGGCCAGCAAAACGCCCAAACTCAGTAATAGCAGCAATTTTATTATATGTTTCATTGTGGTATCTTATTAGTATGATTACAAACCTATTTTTACACCTACAAAAAAGGAGGAACTCTGTGGGGTTAAACCTATGTCTATCCCCTGATAAAGAGCCTGATTGGAAATCGAAGTCTCGGGATCGCCTCCCAGGTATCTGGTGCCGGTCCACAAATTATTAGCCGAAGCCCATACCGTTAGATTTTGAACCATCGGTATATTGTAAGGCAACTCCCAGGACAAACACAGACTTTTCAACCTCAGGTAAGAGGCATCTTCGATCCAGCGATCCGAAAAACGGGCATTACCTGCCGGATCACCCCATACAGCCTTGGGCATATTAGTTTTGTCGTTTTCCGAACGCCAGCGGTTGAGCACTGCCGTAGATTGATTGTAAATGTTGTTCATAGACTCCAGTTGTCTGCGGGTGTAATTGTACACATCGTTGCCATAGGAATAGTTGAACAAAATATCCAGATTGATGCCTTTATAGCCTATGCGACTGCTCAAAGTTCCCACGAAGTCGGGATTGGGATTACCGATAATTTGTTTGTCTTTTTCATCAATAATGCCGTCTGCAACAAAATCTTCAAAAATGACATCACCGGCGCCGAAAGTGTAATCAATCAATTTGGTCACTTCGTTTCTATTTACTAGACCATCGGCTTCTGCCTCATCCTGCGTTTTGTACACTCCTTTTGTTTTGTAGCCGTAAAAGACTCCGACAGGCTGACCGACCATAGTTCTGATTTCAGCACCATAAGCCATTGTTGAATAATCACCATCGGCCAAACGAACCAGTTCATTTTGGTAATGCGCCAGAGAGGCACCTACTTCCCAACGGAATTTCCCGATGTTCAACAGACGGGCATTGGCCGAGAGTTCATAACCTTTGTTGGATAGTTCACCGTCGTTACTCCAATAATAATCGAAACCGGCAATGGAAGGCAATTGCTTCAGCACCAACAAGTCGGAAGTATTCGAGCTAAACAGATCGGCAGATAGAGAAAAACGGCTGTTGAACAAGGAAAGATCCAGCCCGGCATTAGCTTTGACTGTCGTTTCCCATTTAAGTTGTGGATTACCAAGATTGGCTAAGACCAGTGCAACCGCTTTATCCATATAATACTCTGACGAAAAATAGGGATAGGTAATGTAGTCTTCGATATCGTCGTTACCTGTCAAGCCGTAACTCAACCTGAATTTAAGCAAATCCAGACTTTTGAGAGGGGCCAGAAAGTCTTCTGAAGAAGCAATCCAGGATGCATTCACAGAGGGAAATACGCCCCAGCTTACGCCCATCATATCAAAGGCATTGCCTTTGAGGTTGTAGCCAAAGCGTGACGACGCATCCATAGAAGCAGCCAGGCCGGCAAAATATTTTTCGTTGTAATTCCAGCTTCCACTAAGGTACCAGGACAAATCTTTTGTATTCTGATTGATACCGTCTGTAATTCGATACTTCAAATCGTTAGAGGCATTCACCAAATTGTCTTCTCCCGTATTATATCCTTTTAAGTAATCCATTCCCATCTTATGACCTATGTAACGAAAACCTCCAATAGCCTGCAAATGATTCTTTTTGAATTGTTTGGTATAAACGAAGCGTGTGTCGAGATTGGTTTGAATGCTGCGCATAGTCTGACTGCGTACTTCGTTCTCTATTGTGATATCCGACAGTGTATAATCAGATATACTGGGAGTCAGGTAATAGGGAGCAACACCTTCCTGAGGGGTAAAGTAAGACTCAAACAACTTGTTCATACTGTAACCCAGGGTGGCTTTCCAAACAAGATTTTTGTTTATTTTCCAAACCGGATAGGCCGAAGCGATAAAACTGTTTTGAGTATTGATTTGCTCTGATTTTAGCAAAATTGCTTCCGGATTATTTACTCCTAACTCATCGTAAGATTCAAATAAAGAGGAAATGTTTCCTGAAATTTTGGCATAAGAATAGGGATACAAAGCAGGAGCTTTGATGTAACTCAGCCCCGAAGGAGAAGTCGGAGATATAATTC
>JAQUTN010000038.1 GCA_028694375.1 Bacteroidales bacterium | reverse complement strand
GGTCTGATATTTGAAGCCCGGCTGGGCCCGGGCCGTCTGATCGTGTGCAGTGCCGACATTACTCCGACCCGGATCAGCGCATCGTAGCTCGTCAAATGCGCCACAGCCTGCTCAGCTATATGAACAGCGAGCAATTTGCACCAGCCTTCGAAATTACCGAAGCTCAGCTCTCAGAGCTTTTCGAACCGGGCCACGACGACAGCTACGATGTTCGCACTTCCGATAGCCCGATGGATTTAAAACCCTGAACAGATTGTATACTGTTCTTAATTATTTTAAAAATATTTTCAGTAAAGATATTGTAGCGTATATTTGCAGTCTTTTAGATACAATCAATACTATGAAACAGATTTCAATCCTTTTTATTGCGATTATCGCCCTTTTTACAACAAGTTGTGCTACTGTTTTTACAGGCACAAGAGATCGTATTTCGTTTAACACCACTCCTTCGGGTGCAACAATTTACATTGATGGAGTAGAACAATGTAAAACACCCTGTACTATGAATGTAAAACGCAGCATAGCAGATACTGACCTGGAGTTTAAACTGGATGGTTACGAAACGAGACTGATTACCTTAAGCAAAGAGTTAAATCTGGTAAGTATCATAAATCTTGGTAATGTGTTTGGCTGGGCTATTGATGCACTATCAGGTTCAGTGATGAAGTACGATAGAAAATCGTACGACATTACATTGGACAATAAACAAACTTCTGTGATAAACCCAACCAAAATCGAAATTGATACTCAAAAGAATACGGTAGATATTTTTATAGCCGAAAACTAATACTTCAGGACTGAGGTTCGTTGGGCTCTGTTTTGTTTTTGCTGCTTGAAACAGTTAAGAATCAAGAGTAAAAGCAAATTGAATCAGGTGGTTTTTTGCCGTATGTATCAACAAAACACGTTTATATCTAAAATGAAATCAGAAGCCGTTTATTACATTGAGCCTTATTACCACGAAAAATACAATCCGGGCATAGAGAAAAACTTCCAGTCGATCGAAGATTTTTTTGAGCAAAAAGGACTGTCGTTTGTCTATTTGCCTAAATTGATGATTGATAAACATTTTAATGAAGTACTGGAGTACAATCGTCCGTATTTGAAGAACAGCTCTAAGTGCGATCTGCCTAAGCTCTATCAGCTAATCATCTCGCAATATCAGCTTAAAGTTTCGGGACCTGCTTTGCTTTATCTTAGCGATGAACCGGGGGAATTGCAGTTGTTTGAACTCCCGTCCGATGCGAAGGATAGTTTGCTGTTTGACCTGTACCCTAAGACGAAAGAAAGCCGATCGTTCGAAATACCCTCTATGCTGACAGAAAGTCGGGTTTTTGATTTAAGCTTCCCCGAAGATTTTATTTCCAAGACAAATTTTAACCGAATCCCTCCTTCTTCTGAAGAAAATATTTCCGGAGAACTTATTTCTACAACAGCCTTCTACACTTTTATTGAAGAGATTTCAGCTAAAAGTGCAGAAAAACACCGTGATTCCGGAATTAGGTTCAAGAAGGGCGGGCATTTAGTTACGGAGTCAGCAGCCCATTACACAAGTGCTGAAAAGGTTGATGCCGATTTTCAAAGAGAGGCTTTTGTCCTTCCCCCGGAATTAGAACAGCATATTTATAAGTTAAGGGAAGCCGGTTATTTGCTCGATCTAATTGAATTGCTGGAAAAACTAAATGACAAAACCCGAAAACTGAGTCGCTTGCGCATTAGCGCAGACTACAAGATTTACCTGACAGACTACCAAAACAAAGAAGTGAAAATGACTCCCTTGCCCAAAGCTTTGTTTTTTTTGTTTGTGAACCACCCCGAGGGTATCCTGTTCAAACAATTGGCCGACTATCGCAAAGAGCTTATGGAGATTTATCAGACGATTTCGCTCAGAGAGAATATGGATAAGGTGAGACAAAGCATCGTGGACATGACCGATCCTTTGAATAATTCGATCAACGAGAAATGCTCTATGATCAGGAATGCTTTTTTGAAAGTGATTTCGGACGGGATTGCTACGAATTATTACATAACAGGCGAGCGGGGCGAAGTCAAAAGAATAAAGCTGGACCGGGAATTGGTGGTTCGCGGCTAAAAGTTCCATTGCAGGCTGCCCTGCGTGCATCGAAATCGTTTATTGTGTCCGTCCAACTTGACTAAAAGTTCCATTGCAAGCCTTGTAAAACTTCGAGTTCATTTCCTTTGAGTCATAACTTTGAGTTGTAATTCAAAAAATTCAACTGTTATGAAGGAAAATTATTTAAAAATCATCTTTGTGTTAGATGAAAGCGGTTCTATGCAAGGCACGGAATCGGATGTGATCGGAGGTTTTAACAAATTTCTTGAACAACAAAAATCTCAGGCTTTCCAAAAGAGCAGCGTCTCTCTGTACAAATTCAACGACGACAGTAATAGAGTGTTTCACAATTTGCCCCTGGATAAAGTACGTCCTCTGCAGGCGCAGGATTACAGTCCGGGAGGGCTGACGACGCTTTACGATGCCATTGGTTTAGCTATCAGCGAGGCAGATAAACAAAACTCGCAGGCCAGGTCAGCCAAAGAAACCGAAAATAAACCTGAAAGCAAGTCCGAAACCAAGTCCAGGACTAAATCCGAATCCGGGTCCGAAAGTAAACCGGATCTTGTGTTGATGGTAATCATTACCGACGGACAGGAAAACGCTTCCCGTGAATACGATTCCCAGCAACTGAAACGTATGATTCAGGAACACGAGCAAAACGAGAACTGGCAATTTGTTTATTTGGGAACCGATCTAAGTAATTTTGCCGACGCCGGAGCCTTAGGTTTTAAATACAAGGCATCGAGTTATAAAGTAAACCTGCAGCAAAAATTCAGTGTAGTTTCGGAACACGCCATTCTTTTCAAAAGCGGCGATCTGAAAAAAAACAAAGAGCAGCTGATGTCCGATTTTGTAGCGGAGTTGGAGGATAACTGAAGGGCTAATAACACCTGAAAGAAGGTACAAAAATTAAACAACCGGTTTTACTAAAAAAAAACAATGAGTTAAATCAAATTTTGTTATCATCACCCTTGATAGATTAAATTAATTAACTATCTTCGTCGCTTGAAAATATAAAGACTTGCTGTGATTTAATTTTTCGAAACCACTGCTAAAAGCACAGTCAATACCAGGCTAAAAGCCTTGGTGGAGGAGATTAAGAAGGATAAGCGATTCAATCGAAAGGCTTGTATTTTTAAAATATAGTTAATACCATTCTGAAGTAAATTACTAAAATTGAACTTGGTAGGCAATTTGATAGAAGAGATGTGTGATCGATCTGTTAACAATAATTTTTTAACAACTAAATTTTTTACTTTATGTCTAAACTGAATTTGAATTTGAGAAGTATGGTGTCGGTGGTAGCCATCCTTTTAGTGTTTTCTGCAAACAACCTGTTTGCACAGGAAAAATTGCAAATACCCAAATGGTTGTCTACAAATTGGTATGGGGCTGATGCCAAATATACCGATGAATGGCTTTTTGAAGTTACCAATAAAGGTGAAATCAAGTATAAAGCGGCCGATGCAGCTGAAGCTGAGGCAAAAACAGGTCAAATTACAGCCGTCGATGAAACAACAAAACCCGTTACTTACGGGAGCAGGATGAATGGTACAATTACTTACACGCTAGATGGTAAAGAATTCTCGATAAAGTACTCTGATTATAGTCCTACCAACGCTTACGGAGTGCCGGCTTACCTGTCTATTAGTCAGCTTACCTTTATGAATGCCAAAGCCGACGACCCGATATTCGGCGCATTGGCAACTGAATCGTATAAGTTTAGCAATCTTCGTGGTTATACCGATATAAAAAGACGTCCGATTGAACAACCTTTCAAAGTAGGGAAATTGCCAAAAGAAATTGTTGGTAAATATTACTCGAAATCAAAATCAGCCTACTGTCAGGAAGAAAACGATTTCCTTTTCGAAATTGGAGCTGACGGTACCTTTATATACAAAAAAGAAGCAGAACTGATAAGCGGAACAATACAGATGATTAACTATCAAAAGGCCGGCTCATTGTTGAAGGGAACTTTGTTGGAAGCATACGATGCACTGAGAATCGAAATTAATGGTGAAATATGGTACGAAAGTGCCTATACCAAACAAGTTTATGTGGATGGTGTCAATGTGAAAGGAGTACAGGTATCATCAGATAAATTAAATTGTTGGAATCCTGAGGATAAGAACATCACAATAATTGCAGCAGGAAGAGGTGCGACCAATATGTTGTTCCGCGAAGGACAGTACAGTTATGCTGTTAAAAAACCTGCTAAGCCGGGCGATTGCGAATCATTTGACGAACGCCTTGTAGCCATGTGGTATATGGATAAACCCAAAGCTGCACAATGGGCTGAGGATAAGGTTTCTCTCGAAAATAAATTCTGGGATTTCATCATTATGGAAGAAAAAGGCAAATACTTCTATTGCCAGCCTGATATGATGGAATCCAATAAAATCGGGAGCAAAAACCGTATCTCTAATCCGGGCGAAGGCGTTTTGAAAATGGGTAAAAACGAGATGACTTTCCAAATCGAAGGTAATGTACTTCAGGTAAAAGGTGCAGAGGGCAGCAGTGGTTTCACGATGGGTGCGATAATCAAATCGGGTACCTATTACAAATACGACCCGGATGGTCCTACCGTGGAAGACTCCGAAGTAACAGCTGAAATTGCTAAGCAGGCAGCCGAAATTGGTAAAGAAGCTATTGACCTGTTCAAAAAATAATACAGGCCGTTGAGCTGTAAATAATTGCTGGAATGGAGTGGTAAGTGGTACTTGCCACTCCATTTTTAGTGCGCCAGGCATAAAAATCCGAGTCTTTCAAAGTTTTGTACCCAAATATCATAAAATGGAGATACCGTCATTGAATTGCTCACGCGCAGTAGATACTTGCTGATGACTTCTTCCGATTGATGGACCTTTTCGGCCAAGTCATTTACTTTGAAAATCCGGGAACATTAACTCCCGGCACCCACCAAAGAACCATCCAGGCCTCCAATTGGCCTGCCGGGGTGTATATGTATCAGGAAAGAATAGGAGATGAGGTGTATCGTGGGAAGATTATGAAGAAGTAAGATTGAAAGATGGACGATTTACTAAAACAGTTGCAGAGCGACTTGTCAGAGCTTCAGTACAAAATATCCACCGGGGAGTGGGAGAAAGATTCTCTTTGGATGTGCATACGGGGCAAGCCCGGCAGGACAATCAGCGTAGGGGATCATCAGAAGCACCTGGAACAAGAGATAGCCAGGCTGAAGAAGGAACAATCTTTGCAGCAGCCAGAGAAGCAATAAGAAAAGATAAAAAAAAATCCGAAAATGATTTAGGAAAGGAAAATAATAGTAAATCTGCAAACAAAGGAAAAGATAATGGAATACCTGAATCAGTTTCACAAAGAGAGCACAGAGCGAAAATTGAAGCGAATAGCGAGATTGAAGAAACAACCAGTCAGCTACGAGAACGCATTAAAGCAAGTGAACGAGATGTACGAAAGGATAGAGAAACTCTATCCCGAGAAGAACAAATAGAACTTGAAAATAGAACTACTGAAAAGTATGCCAAGGAGAATAGTCTATGGATTCCCATGGATGACGTATTTGATCTTGGTCGCACATTAAAAGGTGGGAACGAGAAGAACAGGAATCAAGGGAAGTGAATCTTTATTGTGAAATACAAATGTTTGGGCGCAACGTGTAAATATGATTGATAAGGATAATAAACAAACTTTCAACGATGTATAGAATAAGCAGGGGTAACACAGGGATTTTACACAAAAGCAATGAATCTAAGCAATCAAATCATTAATTGTTTTATCAGCAAAGAACTCAGATTGTTTAAAGAACAGTTTGGAAGTACGATTGTTACAGAAATACAAGACATTCGTGGTTTATCTATAGCATGGATGTGCTATTATTTTAAAGACTATATTTCTTACGAAAACACTCTGGCCATCATTGAATTTCTAGACGAAGTACAAGAACGAGAAGACTATAATATAAAATGTTGGTACAGAATTCCTGCATTACAAGCGGCTGCATTCATTTTCACTTCGAAAATCTTCTACGCCGATAAATTGGTTTGTAATGTTGGTTGCATGCAAAGTTGGGCCAGAGGTTTAATTATTCAAAGTACCGGTATTATTTATCCTTTATTGTCTTTTAATAATAAATACTTAAGAAAATCGGTAGAATTAAACATTGAGTATCATCAGCAGTATTGGGAAGCAAGTATTTTGCTGTATTTAAATACACGAGGATCTACAAAAGAGAAAAAAATATGGATTGAGCAGCAACTTAATTTATACGAAGGAGGATCTTGCGATGAATTTTTAAAAATAATAAAACGGAGCTTATACTATGAAGAATGCGTGTTTATCAATGCCTGGAACAGGGTAGAATCTTATATCATTTTTAAACTTCTTAGTGAGCATTTAATAGTAAACAGTCAACCCGATTTATTTGGAGAACTCGAAATAGACCTAAGCAAATTGATACAAAAAGACAATTCACACCCGCTAAACACCTACCTTTTTAATTTTGACAATAAATAGCACTCTGAGCAGCCTGCAAGGCCCAGCGAGGAGTCGGTGTTGGACCACATCCGCCGTTTGTGAGCTATGCACATAAGGGTTGTTCAGTAATTACTTTCAATTCGCAAACGAATTCCAGTTTCGGTTTATAAATTACAAATTTGAAGAACTTTCAACTCGTGCATTAAACCCTTTGGATTTTATTGTCCAGCTGGGATAGTTTGACAAATCATTTTTTAAGAAAACAGCAGAATTGTCTTTGTTTTTAAATTGCCAGTCAAGCCAGTCGAGTGCCATTTTAGCAAATGATCCTCCAAATTCCTCTGTAAATGTCCCTCCATGTCCGGCAGTTTCATGATTAGCAAAGACAACAGGAACGTTATTTATCCTATCGTAGTCTAAAATTGCATTCTTGTATGCAATATCAGATTTTCCACCAATTATATAAATTATTTTGCCGTGCAGGTTTTCCAATGATTTTGTGCTTGCCCCTGCCATGCTCATATCTCCCATGCCAGCATTAAATATCATATAGGTTTTAATTCTGCTATCACCTGCTACCCGAAAAGTTTGTGCCCCTCCACAAGATTGTCCGCCTGCTGCAATTTTTGTCAAGTCTACTTTTTTGTAGTAATCACTTTCTTTTGTGTTTTCCTGCTCAGTAATCCAATCCATTGCTTTTAATAATTCATTATCCGGAGTATGTTCATGCACCCGTTCTTCAACAGTCATTTGCAATTTACCAATAGCAATAATGATGTACCCATGAGAAGCAACTTCTGATAACAATCGTTCATGATGGATGGAAGAATTCATACAGCCGCCATTTGCCCATACCAAAATTGGAAGTTTACTTTCTTTTTCAACTGCTTCGTTAATATTTTTTGGGCGATAAATAACAAAATCTGGAAGGGATTCTTCCGTAACTGCAACAGATTTGTAATTACCGCTACTACCATTGTCTATAACCTTTGTTTTTATAACTTGTGCATAGCTAAACTTTTGTACAAATATTAGCAACAGAATAACTAAATAATATTTTCTCATTTATTTATTTTTTAGGAGGTTCTTTCTACAAATAGCACATAACTGATGGGTAAGCTCCTGAATAAGTTCAAATATAAAACTAAATAATGAAAAAAGAGTAAACAACGAGTGTATTTTTTCCAGAGGGTGCAAGTCCCATATGCGCGGGGTCGTGCCCGAAGCATTAGTAAGCTGCAAGCTGTTGTTGTGCCTGCTGCTCCAATTCCTCCCAGCGAAGGATCAGCCTTGCCCTGGCTTCGTCGTTAAACTTGGTAGCCACGTACAAACATTCTGTTTCGGTGAGTTCATACATGGGGCGTTTTTCTCCTTTTGCACTGGCTGAATATGTTGACGAACAGAACAAAATTAAAACACGCCAATACTCAGGCGACACAGACAGTAAAGAAAATGAAACGAATGCAATTTGTAAGCAAAAAAAAAGAAACAAGCAAAAGCTCAGCTCAAACCAATAAAAGAACTTGCTTACTTACTAATAAAAATAATCACCAAAATAAGCTCATCTTGTTAAAAAGTACACTTTTAGTACACCTTGAAAAACACAAAACCCCACAAAATCAATCGATTAAGAGGGGTTTTTGGTACCCAGAGCCGGGATCGAACCGGCATGGAAATGAATCCACTGGTGTTTGAGACCAGCGCGTCTACCAATTCCGCCATCTGGGCATTAGCGGCTGCAAAAGTATGGTTTTTTTTTGAATTGACAAGCGGGGCTACTGTTTTTTGTTTGTCGAAAATCCGAATGTTTTAAAAATGTATAAAAAACCAGACAAAAAGACTAGAATACATGTCAGTATGTAAAACAAACATTACATTCGCAGCATTAACCATAAAATTCTATTCTTATGAAAAAATCCTATTTGTTTCCTCCGGTGTTCAAGTGGATAGGCTGGAGTATTTTTCCCTTGTTTTTTGCTATGGGCGTGGCTTTTCTCTTTTTTGATTATGCCTTTTTCGATCTGAATTGCAAGGTCTTAGCTTTGGTTGACGATGGCAAAAATTTTAAACTGATGAATAATGATATTTACGAGGAGATTACGATTATCGGTTTAATTGTCTCGATGATTTTTATTGCCTTTTCCAAAGAAAAAGACGAAGACGAGTGCATCGCACAGATTCGTATGCAATCCTTGGTTTGGTCTATTCTGATCGGTTCGGTTTTGTTGATACTGGCCACTGTTTTTGTGTATGGATTTGCTTATGCGACAGTGGCTTTTTTAAATATGTTTCTGATTTTGTTTTTGTTTGTCATCAAATTCAACATCGAGCTGCATAAATTCAGGAGGACAGGCCGTGACCAATAATATCAGGGTGGAGCGTGCCATCAAAAATATAACGCAACAGCAACTGGCCCAGGAGCTGCGTGTGAGCCGTCAGACCATCAACGCCATCGAATTGGGCAAATACGTACCTTCGACCCTCCTGGCTCTGAAGATCGCCCGTTATTTTCAAAAGCCGCTGGAAGAAATATTCAGCCTTAGCCCGGAGGACTAAATAGCTCCGAAAGAAAGAGTTAAGCTATCCGGCTTGGAATAAAAAAACTCATCACCGGACGGATACCCGGAGCTTTATTGCTTCTGTTCGCTTACTGTCCAGGAAGTTGTCCTGCCCAGGCCCATCCAGGCTTTGCCTATGAATCCACGGATGTTGAGTTTGGTGTCGCCGTCGAATTTCATAAAGCAATTGTAGGTTTTGCCGTTGTCGGGGTCGTAAATGCTTCCATCAACCCATTCCTGTGATTTAGGGTCGTAGGTAAAAGCTTTGAGCAGTTCCAATCCTATCAGGGGTTTGTTTTGCAGGGCCTTGTCGGGATTTTGGTCGTCCACTTTGGGTTTGCCGTTTTCGTTGGGTTCTTTGAGCCAGACAATTTTGCCGTAGTATTTGCCGTCGGCGGCTTTGAAAATCTGAACTTGTGAACTTTCTTCGCCCGTGTCGTCGTTGTAGGTGGTATAGAAACCTAGGATCTTGTCGGCTTTGTTTTGTGCTTGCGCGCTGCCGGCCAGCAGGCTCAGCATAAAGAGGCAGCTAAAAAGGGAAACAATCTTTTTCATAAGTCTGAGTTTATAATTAATTAGCAGACAATGGCTTGTTGGGTTTCGACAAAAAAATACCCTTGTTCTCCAAGCTTATGTGTCGCGACAAAAATAAGCCTTTTTTGATAAGAGCAGACAAAGTCGAAAAAAGTTTTTACTTTTGATACTTCAAAACCTGTCGTATAATGGACGAAAAATACTCTGAAAAAGCGCAGCCTGTGCTTGTACAAAAAGCTTCGGGAGAGGCCCAGCCCTTTGATAGTAAGAAGCTGGAACTTTCCCTGCAAAATGCAGGAGCCAAACGAGCAACTATTCAAATTATTCTGGACGACATCCAAGCCTGGGTTTACAATGGAGTCAGTACGAAGAAAATTTATAGCCGCGCGTTCAAAATGCTCAAGCGCGAAAAAACCATTTCGGCCCTGCGTTATAAACTCAAACAGGCCATTATGGAAATGGGCCCCACCGGTTATCCTTTTGAGCAATTCATCGGCCAGATTTATCAGAGACAGGGCTACAAAACGCAGGTAGGTGTCGTTGTCGAAGGTTACAGCGTGACGCACGAAATGGACGTGATCGCTACCAAAGACGGAGTGCAGCAGCTACTCGAATGTAAATACAGTCAGGATCAGGGCCGGCATGTCAGCGTACAGGTGCCGCTCTACGTGCGTTCACGGGTGGACGACATCGTGCGCAAACGCAAGGAGCATCCCTTGTACAAAGACTTGCAGTTCGAAGGGGGCGTAGTGACCAATACCCGTTTTTCGACCGATTCCATACAATACGGCAGAGCAGCCGGCTTGCATTTGCTGGCTTGGGATTATCCCGCGGGCGAAGGTCTCAAGGACCTGATTGAAAAATACAAAGTGTATCCGCTCACAGTTTTGACCACGCTGACCAAAAAAGAAAAAAACCTTTTAATGGAGCGTTCTGTGGTGAGTTGCCGACAGTTGAAGCAACAACCCGAATGGCTGCAGGATTTGGGACTGAATCCCAAAAAAAGCCGGGCTGTTCAGCGGGAACTCGACGAGATTTGTTTATAAATATAAGCCACAGAGTGTTCGGTATTCATACAGTGAATGGTAAGCACTGAAGCATAATTCCTTATTTGTGGCAGATAAATTTTAAAATAATCATTTCTGATGAACAGCCAATATCCTTTTTTGAACCGTAAAAAAACAGACCCCGGGAACTATGTATTTACCGGTAAGGCCCTGAGCGAAAAAACAGGTATTCAATTGTTTCGCTACAACGGGGACGAATGTGTCGAGAGCATAATTGAGGGCCCGGATAAGCTGGAAAAGTTCGAGAAAGGCTACCATTACTGGCTTAATATTCACGGCCTGAGCAAAGCTGAACAAATTGCAGGCATTTGTCAGAAGCTCAACATTCACAGCCTGGTCATTCAGGACATCCTGGACGTTAACCAACGCCCCAAATACCAGGAGTTTGAATCTTTCAGTTTCCTCACTATCAAAACCACGGTGCCGGATAAGGAAGAGCGCAGCACCGAACAAATCAGTTTTGTGCTGGGCCCCGATTATTTGATTTCGTTTCAGGAACGCAAGGCCGATTATTTTGAACATCTGCGCTACCGTCTCCGTGAAAAGGTGGGTCTGTTGCGCGAACGTACGCCCGATTTTTTACTCTACACTTTGCTGGAATCCATACTGGACAATTATTTCAAGACCCTGGACAAACTGGACGAGCAAACCCAGGCTTTCGACTTGTCCAACCTGAACTCAGATCCCGCTCCCTCGGTGTTGGCGCAAATTGAACAGTACAAACGCTACGTGCTGTTTATCAAAAAAGCCATTGTTCCCATCAAAGAATTCACTTTCAGCATAGAACGCGATAAAAGCCCCTATATTCAACAGAGGCACATGAAGTATTTTCTGGAAATCCGCGACCTCTGCCTTACACTAATAGACCAGTGCGACAGTATTTTATCCTCGCTCGAGAGCAGCAACGACCTTTTTTTCTCGGTGCAGGGGCATCGTATGAACCAGGTGATGAAAACCCTCACCATCGTTTCCACCATCTTTATCCCGGCCACTTTTGTCGCCGGCATATACGGAATGAATTTTCTTAATATGCCTGAACTGCGCTGGCATTACGGCTATTTTGCCGTCTGGTTGCTGATCCTCCTGATCGTGGTGGGGATGCTGATTTATTTCAAAAAGAAGAAGTGGTTTTGAAAAACTGAAAGTAAAATAATTGCAACCCGGCTTCATTTAGATTCATATTTGTTCAACAAACTAAGCTGTTCATTGACAATGAACAAGCAAATTGATTGAACGAAATTGATCAATTGGAATTTTTTCAAAGAATCAGTTTGTTTTAAGTAAATCAAGAATCTCCGCCGGAGTATCAACCACGTAATCAGCACCATTATCGAGGAGTTCCTGCCTGCTGCGAAAGCCCCAGCTGACGCCCAGGGCTGTCATGCCTGCGTTTTTTGCTGTTTGCATGTCGACGCCGCTGTCGCCGATGTAGAGTACTTCGGCGGGCCGACAGCCTAATTGTTCGGCCAGATACAAGCTTGACTGAGTATCGGGTTTGCGGGGGAAGCGGGGCGTGGCGCCCAGAATCAGGTCGAAATAGGCGGTCAGTCCCAGTTGCCGGGCAATGAGTTGGGTGATTTCGTCGGCTTTGTTCGAAAGTATGGCCATCGGGAAACGCTTGGTATGCCGGGCAGTGCTTGCTGTTCCGGCAAAAGCACCGGCGCCGGTGATTCCGGCAGAAGGAGTTGCGCAGGTGATTCCCGCAGAAGGAGTTGCGCTGGTGATTCCGGCAGAAGGAGTTGCGCTGGTGGTTCCGGCTTGCGAGTCAGTTCTGTGGGAAGCAGGTGATGAATCTTGCTGCCCTCCGGCGTATTTGAGCGAAATCTGCTCCAGCAATTCCCGTATGCCCGGATAGAGATCGGTTTTTACTACAAAATGCTTGCTGTATTCCCTTATCAGCGCTTCGTGGCAACTTGCTTGCAGTTCCTCGTTTTGCTGATCCTCAGGCAGACAGCGTTCCACCAGGTTTTTCAGGCCCCGGCCGATGAATTCTTTGTATTCGGCATACGAGTGGGAGGGTAGTTTTTGGGCTGTCAACACGCGGTTCATGGCGTCTGCAATATCTTGCAGAGAATCGATCAGAGTGCCGTCAAGGTCAAAAATCAGGGCTTTGGGAGCAATCATAGGCAAGGGCTGTAGAATTTGTTTCAGGCCTCAGCGCCTGAGTCTGCAAAGATAGAAATAAGTTTTTGCCCGTCGTAATCGTTGAGGTACAATCTAATTTTGTACTTTTGTCCGGATTTTATCCGTAGAAGGGCTTCAATTTGCATACACTGCATTGATTGTGTACTTCCGTAAAATCCGGATTCAACAGATAAACCAAACTTATGAATAAAATTGTCAGCAAGACCGAATTGTCCGACTTAGTAGTTAAGTTGGAGGTGGAGGCTCCTATGGTGGCCAAAGCGCGAAAGCCTGGCCATTTTGTGATTTTGAAACTGGGAGCCAAAGGCGAGCGGATTCCCCTGACTATTTCGTCGGCCGACAACCAAAAAGGCACTATCACTCTGGTGGTGCAACGAGTGGGTTTGACATCCAACAAACTTTGCGATATGCAGGTGGGCGACGAAATCACCGATTTACTGGGGCCTTTGGGCCGGGCCACCCATATAGAACATTTCGGTACAGTGGTTTGTGCCGGAGGTGGAGTGGGGGTTGCCCCCTTGCTGCCCATAGTAGAGGGAATGAAAAAGGCCGGCAACAAAGTGATTTCGGTGCTGGCAGCCCGTTCCAAAAACCTGATTATCCTCGAAGACGAAATTCGCCGGCATTCCGACGAGGTCATCATTATGACTGATGATGGTTCATATGGCGAACAAGGCCTGGTTACAGCCGGAGTTGAAAAAATCATTCAAAGAGAAAAGGTGGACCTTTGTGTCACTATAGGCCCTGCCGTGATGATGAAGTTTGTGTCGCTGCTGACCAAAAAATACGAAGTGCCCACCATGGCCTCGCTCAATACCATTATGGTGGACGGCACGGGCATGTGCGGAGGCTGCCGCGTAAGCGTGGGCGGCAAAACCAAATTTGTTTGCGTGGACGGCCCCGAATTTGACGCTCATCAGGTGAATTTCGACGAAATGATGATGCGCCTGGGCACTTATAAAGAGGAAGAACAGGCAGAAATGAAAAAATTTCATCAGCAATGACAAGGGAAGAATCTGCAATGACAAGAGAAGAACAAATTGCGGCTTTGCGGGCTCAGGCCTGGCGCGAGGACTTACGTAAAAGCCGTAAAACCAAAGAAAGAACCGATATCCCCAGGGTTGAAATGAATGAGCAGGATGCAGAAATCCGCAGTCACAACCACCTGGAAGTCAACCAGGGTTTAAGGGCCGAACAGGCCAGACTGGAAGCCAGCCGTTGTCTGGATTGCGTCAATCCTACCTGCATTTCGGGTTGTCCGGTGGAAATTCAAATCCCCAGTTTTATAAAAAACATTGAACGAGGTGATTTTCTCGAAGCAGCCCGGGTACTCAAGGAAACCAGTGCACTGCCGGCAGTCTGCGGCAGGGTTTGTCCTCAGGAAAAACAATGCGAGGCTCAATGCATCTACACGTTGAAATTGGCTAAGCCTTCGGTGGCTATTGGCCATCTGGAGCGTTTTGCTGCCGATTACGAGCGCGAGAGCGGTCAGATTTCGGTGCCGGAACTGGCGCCCAAAAACGGCAAAAAAGTGGCAGTAGTGGGTTCCGGTCCTGCCGGGCTTTCTTTTGCCGGTGACATGGCCAAATAC
>JAQUTN010000037.1 GCA_028694375.1 Bacteroidales bacterium | reverse complement strand
AAAACGCGTTACACCACCATAGCCCTCACCGAAGTGTTCAGGCAGTCGGATGCCTTTTTTCTGGAGCTGCTCAACAAAGTGCGCGACAACAAGCTGGACGAGGCGGGCTTCAGGTCGCTCAATCAACGACACATTCCGGGATTCAATCCTGACGACGCCGAAGGCTACATCACCCTGACCACGCACAATTATCAGGCGCAGTCCATCAACGAGCGTAAGCTGGCAGCCATCGGACAGCCGGAGTACTGCTACAAGGCTGAAGTGCAGGGCCTGTTCCCCGAATCTTCTTTCCCTACCAATCAGGAACTGGTACTCAAAAAGGGAGCCCAGGTGATGTTTGTCAAAAACGATTCTTCGCCCGAAAGGCTCTATTTTAACGGGAAGATTGGTCAGATTACCGATTTGGGCCGGGACTATATTTGCGTACAATGCGAAGGCGATTCGCAGGAGGTCATGGTTCAACCTGAACAATGGTTCAATACCAAATACACTCTGGATCCCGACACCAAAGATATAGAAGAAACAGTCGAAGGTGTTTTTGAACAATACCCGCTCAAACTAGCCTGGGCCATCACCATTCACAAAAGCCAGGGCCTGACTTTTGAAAAGGTAATTATTGACGCGGCTTCTGCTTTTGCTCATGGCCAGGTCTATGTAGCGTTGAGCCGTTGCAAAACCCTGGAGGGAATAGTGCTCAACCGACCCCTGAGCCGACACGTGCTCAAGGACGATGCAGTGGTGAGCAGCTTTAGCAGAGAGATTCTGAACCATCCTCCCGACCGGCAACAATTGCTCAAAGCCAGACGGGAGTATTTCATCGATCAACTGCTGGACTTGTTCGATTTTCAGGAATTGCTGCTGAGCCTGCGATTGTTCAATCAGCAATGCCGCGATCAGCTGGAAGCCTTGTATCCGGCTTACGTTGCGGGAGTGGGCAGTGCTTGTCCTGCCTGTCTGAACGAAATAACCAGTGTCGGCCTTACTTTTGGAAATCAAATCCGGCGAATGTCCGAAACCTGTGCCGAGCTGGAGCAAGAGCCTCAACTGCAGGAGCGTGTTCATAAGGCCGGTCTTTATTTTGCAGAAAAATTGCAACAGATCATCGGTGCTGTGTTGGCAGCAAGCTTGCCCGAGTTGGATAACAAAGAAAGCAGGCAATTGCTCGAAAAAGCGTATAGCCGTCTGGAACAAGAATACGATTACAAAGCCGGGCTGATGCGGGAGTTTTCGCTGAGAGCTTTTACAGTAGAAGAATACCTTAGTATCAGGGCTCAACTCTTGCTCAAGTCCGAAGAACACAAAAAGAAATCCGGCAGCAAAAAAGAGAAAAAGGCCAAAAAAACCGGTCCTGTTTACTCAGTTTACGAAGAGGCTCAAAGCGAAGCCGAAAGAGAGGCCGTTGATTATCCCTACGGCGACGAAACAGAACATCAAACTCCGCCGGCAGGCAGCGCCGATATCGCTCACCCGCTGCTGTATCAACAACTGGCGGCCTGGAGGCGACTGGAAGCCCGCGAGTTGAATCGTCCGGCCTACACTGTACTTTCACAGGCAGCCTTATTGGGTATCTGCCGCCAGCCTCCGCTGAACACCAGGGAATTAAAAAAGATTCGCGGTATAGGGCCCAAAACCCTCGAAAAATATGGCGACAGATTGATGGAGATTATTGACAGCTATCTGGGTCTGGCATCAGCTTATTCAAACTGAAACGAAAGAACTATCAGCCTGGAAGTCATCCGGTCGAAAGCATTGGTGAATTTTTCGTAGGCGTCGCTGCCCTGATCGGAACGTTGATGTTCAAAAATATCGCCCAGCCCCAGGCAAAATTTGATTTCGGGGACTAAACGGAAATAGGGCAAATACAGGTCGCAACCGAAACCAAACTCCCAGTAATAGTTCAGGGCTTTGAGCAAAACCTCCTGGCGTTTTTGCCTCCCGGCGTCCAGCCCCAGGCTGAATCCGCTTATCAAATAAGGCCGGTAATTATCGGTGCGGGCTCCCCGGTAACGAATGCTCAGAGGTACCATTATATAATTGGAGCGGATGGAAGTGGTAATGATTTCGGAGCCGGGCTGATCCGATACCAGAGCCAGTTCTTTGGTTCCGAAATGTATAGCGGGGCTTAGACGCAAACTCAGGAAGTCCGTCAGGCGGTAATCGCCCAGTACACCCACACTAAAGCCGGGAGCATAGGAGGGAATGCTACCATACCAGACGGCTCCGTTGTCGTCGGGAGTGCCCGAATGATCTATGTACAGATCCTGAGTGTGCATACCTATAAAAAATCCAAAATGGTAGTGTTTAAGATCTTCGTAAGGAAGGTAACGGACGGGATTTTTAGCTATAATCTGTTGCGTACAAATCAACAAAAGGCTGAGAAGGAAGAATAGATAAACTTTTTTAACCATCGTGGGTGCTGTTCAAACAAAGGACATTCGGGGGATAAAACGATAATTCTCGTCAATTATTGCCAAATAGTTTGGTATACTGCTCAAAAAAGAATTACTTTTGCCTCGAATTCGTTTAAAAACTTAATCAAACTATGGCTTACGTAATTAATGACGATTGCATCGCATGTGGGACTTGCATAGACGAATGTCCTGTTGGCGCTATCTCCGAAGGTGATATTTACAAAATCGATCCGGAGTTGTGTACAGAGTGTGGAGCTTGCGCGGACGTTTGTCCAACCGAAGCCATCCATCTCGACAAATAAAGCGATTCCTGCCTGCTGAGGCATCGAAACGACTTTGCGGTGAAAAGGAAGCTGTCTATGAATTTTAGGCGGCTTTTTTTCGTCAGAATAAGGGTATTATGAAACTGTCTGAACTGAAAACCGGCGAAAAAGCGGTTATTGTCAAAGTATACGGGCACGGTGGTTTTCGCCGTCGAATTGTAGAATTGGGCTTTGTCAGAGGCAAGGTGGTGGAATGTGTTATGAATGCTCCGCTGAACGACCCTGTCGACTACCGGATAATGGGCTACCATATTTCTTTGCGCAGAAGCGAAGCAGCCTTAATCGAAGTCGTAAGTCGGGATGAAGTATTACAGTTTGATAATCAGGAGAATTTTCGTGCCACCATCGAAGAAGATGACCTGAGAATGGTCGCTTTGAAAAAACGCAAACACATTCGTGTTGCTCTGGTGGGCAACCCCAATTCGGGTAAAACTTCTTTGTTCAATCAGGCTTCGGGCGAACATAAACATGTTGGAAACTATAGTGGGGTGACCGTGTCAGCCTCCACGGGATTGATGGACTTCGAAGGTTACAGTTTCAGCCTGGTCGATCTGCCGGGCACCTATTCTTTGTCGGCCTATACTCCCGAAGAGGTATATGTGCGCAAACACCTCGATCAGGAGCTTCCCGATGTGGTGATTAATGTGGTGGATGCCGGTAACCTGGAGCGCAATCTTTTTCTGACCACACAGCTCATCGATATGAATGTGCGTATGGTGGTAGCACTGAACATGTACGATGAACTTCAAAATAGCGGTAAGAGTCTGGATTATATGCAATTGGGGCGTTTGCTGGGAGTTCCCTTCGTGCCTACCGTAGCTCGAAGCAATCAGGGTTTGGATCGCTTGTTTCGAATTGTAATCAAGGTGTACGAGGGCACGGATCTTTTTGCTACTGAGGGCCTGAATCGTGACAGCCTCAAAGAGTTGCACGATTATCACCATCGACACGACCTATCGCATGATACGCTCGAAGAGCTGGAAGAGGACGAACATTATAAAGTTCTTGGACAAGGTTTCAGAGGTCGCAGACGCAAACATCGTCATTTGCACGGCTGGTTTCATCTCAGAAATCAGCACAGGGAACATAAGCATGAACACGATTACCGCATAGGCGAAGTCGTACGTCACGTTCATATTTATCATGGTCCTGTTATCGAAAAAAGCATAGAAAAAATAAAGGCAGCCCTGGCTTTGAACGAAGACTTGCGCAACCGTTATTCTATGCGATTTTTATCTATCAAGCTTCTGGAAGGCGATGCTCTTGTAGAAGAGTTGGTAAGGACTCTGCCTAATGCCGGCGAGATTTTTAAGCTGAGAACCTTGTCGTATAAAAAAATCCAACAATTTCTTGAAGAAGATGCAGAATCGGCCATTACCAATGCCAAATATGCCGTAATACAAGGAGCTCTCAAAGAGGTAATGAGCCCTGCCGGCAAAAAGCAACAATTACCCAGGACTCATTCTCTGGATACCGTATTTACTCATCGTTATTGGGGTTATCCCATCTTTCTGCTCTTTTTGTTCCTGATGTTTCAGGGGACCTTTGTCCTGGGCAATTATCCTATGGAATGGATAGAATCGGGAGTGGGATGGCTGGGCTCAGCCATAGGTAACTGGATGCACCCGGGACCTCTGAAAGATTTGCTCATTGATGGAGTGATTGGTGGCGTGGGCGGTGTCATCGTGTTTTTACCCAATATTCTGATCTTGTACTTTTTTATCTCCTTTATGGAAGATTCAGGCTATATGGCCAGGGCAGTCTTTATAATGGATAAATTAATGCATAAAATTGGTTTGCACGGCCGCTCTTTTATTCCCTTGATTATGGGTTTTGGCTGTAGTGTGCCGGCCATTATGGCCACCCGTTCCATTGAAAACCGCAACAGCCGGATGATCACTATTCTGGTTATTCCCCTGATGTCCTGCAGTGCCCGTTTGCCGGTGTATTTGCTCTTTGCGGGTGTGTTTTTCCCAAAATACGCGGGTCTATTGCTCTTTGGCCTGTATATGTTAGGGATTTTGCTGGCCATAGTAATGGCCAAAGTGTTTAAAAAAGCCTTTTTTGTGAAAGAAGAGATGCCTTTTGCCATGGAATTGCCTCCCTATCGTTTGCCCGGTTTCAAAGCCACCTTGCTCCATATGTGGGAAAAGGCTCATCAGTATCTCAAGAAAATGGGAACAGTCATTCTGGTGGCTTCCATATTGATTTGGTTTCTGGGTTATTTTCCCCGTCCCGAATTGCCTGCGAATGAGCAGCATACAGCCCGGGAGCAAGTCCTGGAACAACAGAAGCAATCTTACATAGGTCGTATCGGGCAATGGATGGAGCCGGTGCTTCGTCCCCTGGGTTATGACTGGAAAATAAGTGTTTCGCTGTTGACAGGAATAGCAGCAAAAGAAATTATTATAAGCACCTTGGGCGTGCTCTATGCCGGTAATCCCGACGAAGAATCCACGGTCTTGTCCGAGCGCCTGCGTGCGGCAAGTTATGCCGACGGCAGCCCGGTAATCAATGCAGCCGTAGCTTTGAGCCTGATGGTTTTCGTACTTATTTATTTCCCCTGTGTGGCTACTCTGGCGGCTATACGGTCCGAAACGGGCAGCTGGAAATGGGCTGTGTTTGCTATGTTTTATACTATTTTGCTAGCCTGGTGTGCTTCCTTTATTGTGTATAGACTTGCTCTCATGTTTATTTAATTTTTACGCTAAAGGGCGCTATTGTCGCATAAATTGCATTGTATAAATGGAATAAAGATGTTGAATTTTAAAATAGTCTTGAGGTTTTTCGTACTTGTATCCCTAAGCTGTTGCAGTTTGCCCCTTCAGGCCCTTTCGCCTTATGCTCACAAAGTTTTGGAGTATCGCCCTGCCCCAGGTCAATTCATCAATGAGGCTTATCCTGCTTACCAAGCAGGAGAAACGTACGAAGATATGTTGAAAAAGGCAAGCTCGGTGTTGGTTGGGCGCAAAGAGAGCGGCATCGTGTGTTTGGGCAGTTGGGGAGGTTATATCGTGCTGGGTTTTGATCATGCCGTCCAGAACAAAGCCGACACGGTCGACTTCAAGGTCTATGGCAATGCGCACAACAACAGTGCCGAACCCGGCATAGTTTCGGTGAGTAAGGACGTCAACGCTAACGGCCTGGCCGATGATCCCTGGTATGAACTGGCCGGCTCAGCTTTTCATACAGATTCAACCATAACAGAATACCTCTGTACTTATTACCGTCCTTCGCCGGCAGATGCCGATGTTTTATGGAGAGACAATGCGGGCGACAGCGGTTATATTCGCAGGAATAATGCTTATCATTCGCAGGCTTCGTACTATCCCTTGTGGGTAGAGCAAGACAGTCTGACTTTCGGCGGCAGCCGACTGCTTTCTAAAGCAAGCGGAGAGGGCAGTTCCTGGATTTCTACTCCCTACGCTTGGGGATATGCCGATAATTGGCCCAACAATCATCCCGGAGCTGATTTTGATATTGATTGGGCAGTGGACGGGCAGGGGCAAGCTCTTTATCTGGATGAAATTCATTTTGTCCGCATACAAACTGCTGTACAAGAACAATTGGGCTGGCTGGGCGAAGTGTCTACCGAAATTTCCGGCATCGAAGATTTGCATACCCTAATCCCAAATCTGGGAACCGACCAACTCGAAATACAGTACCTGAGTGCTGTCCGGCAATTGTATGTGCAGGCTCCCCCGGGAAGTCGGCTGGAAGTGTACAATCTGAAAGGTATTCGGGTGTTTTCGCAAGAGATCGAATCGGGGATAGTATTGAACAATGGTATCGAAGAACTCGTCCTGGTGGACTATTTCCTGGATTTTTTGCCCCAAAACGTGTACCTCGTGCGTTTGTCCGGTAGCTGGGGTTCCCTCAGCTCGAAGATTCTTTAATAATAGCTTTCGGGCTTACCAGCGAAGCGGCAAAAATAAGATCATTCAATTCGAGGACTCGTTAAAAATCTGAGGATCTTGGGCTGAACGACTTTTTTTTCTTTTCTTTGCAGCTTACTTATTTCCTTACAAATAAATAGTTTTGACTTAGTTTACCCTAAAGGCCTGCGCATCGTCAGCGGGAATCTAAACAGAGTAAACCTGTCGCCCTTAGTAATTACGAATTATGAAAAGTGTCCTGACTTCAGTCTGTTGTAAATTCTTAGTTTTAGTTGGTTTATTTTTGAGCACTCCTTTGTTTGCGGCCGGACCTCCGGCTTTTCCCACGGCCGAGGGCTATGGCATGTGGGCCAGCGGAGGCCGGGGAGGCAAGGTGGTGGCTGTCACCAATTTGCTGGATGATGCAGAAGGAAGTATCCCCGGAAGTTTTCGCTGGGCGCTCAAACAATACCCCAACGATCCCCTGACCATTGTTTTCAGAACTTCAGGGGTGATTAATCTGGTCACTCAGCTCAGGGCCAAACGAACAGCCGGCACAACAATTGCGGGACAAACAGCTCCCGGAGACGGCATCTGCATACGCGGAGCTAAATGCAATTTTGGAGGTTCCCAAAACCTGATCATCCGGCATTTGCGATTCCGTGTTGGTCTTAAAGAATTCGAAGGCAGCGACAGCACTGCTTTTATCGAGGGAGGCTCCATTGGTATAGAAAACGCCAGCAACTGGATTCTGGATCACTGTACTTTCGGCTGGTCGGGCGAAGAAAATATGACCATTTACGACAATACCTATACAACAGTTCAATGGTGTCTGGTACACGAAGGTTTATACAATTCAGGACACGGTAAGGGCAATCGCGGATACGGTGCGCAATGGGGTGGTCAAACCGCTACCTACCATCACAACCTGTTGGCTCACAATAACAGCCGCAGTCCCCGTTTCAATGGTGCCCGCAGCAACGATAAGCGGGTATTGATTGATTATGTAAACAACGTCAACTACAACTGGGGAGGCGAAAATTCCTGTTATGGCGGAGACATGGACTCAGGTGGGCGTGAGCATAAAGTAAATATGGTAAACAATTATTATAAACCGGGTCCTGCACGCCCCGGTAATAAATCTTCAAATTTTGTGCGGGCGTCCTATCACGGCGAACAGCAGACATGGCAAATACCTCTGTGGTATATGAACGGTAATTACATGGAAGGTTCGGCCAACATCAACCGCAATACCAATAACTACAACGGCCTGAATGCCGATGAATATACTGCCAAAGGGGTTGCCAAATCTTCCATTATTTCGGCCAGCGCTTTCGAAGTGCCTTATGCCGTGACTACGGAAACAGCTCAGGAGGCCTTTCAAAGTGTATTGACCGGGGCAGGAGCTTTCCCCAGAGACACTGTAGACAGCCGGATAGTGGATGAAGCCAGAAAAGGAATTGCCTATTACGGTGGTCAAACCATAGGATTAGGTAAAGGCATCATAGACAGGCCTTCGGATGTGGGCGGCTATCCGGAATATCAAACTTACGATACTATCATCGATATGGATAAGGACGGCATGGACGATCTCTGGGAGCTGGAACACAAGCTGGATCCGCTGAATCCCGAAGATCGCAATCTTAAGCTTAGCAGTGGTTACACCGTACTGGAAGCGTATTTAAACAGCCTGGTGGGCGAAGACATTCCCTTCGACAACAATGAGCTTCGTTATTATGATTTTATTGTGGCCAAGGATGGTTCCGGCGATTTCGAAACTTTGTCGGCGGCTATTGAGGCTGTGCCCGAGGGGGCTGGACGTAAGTTGATTTATGTAAAAAAAGGCGTCTACGAGGAAAAAGTGTACCTCGGTTCGCACTCCGTCGCCCTGAACAAAGTGATCAGTATCGTAGGCGAGCACCGCGACAGCGTAATCATCAGCTGGAACGACTACAACGGCAAAGAAATTTATTATTACGGCAGCAGTAGCCTGACCACAGCCGGAACACCTCAATCTGCAACCATGACCATAAATGCACCTGATTTTTATATGGAGAATGTGACTGTCGAAAACACCTACACATCGGCTCAGGCTGTGGCTGTATACAACGTGGGCGATCGCCAGACTTTTAAGAATTGTCGTTTCAAAGGTTTTCAGGACACACAATACCTCAAAAAAGGCAGACGCTCTTTTTATTACAACTGCCAGATTGAAGGCGGTACCGATTTTATTTGCGCCGGAGGTACTGCCTACTACTATCAGTGTATCATCAAGAGCCTAAATGGCGGGCATTACATCACTGCTCCCGAAGACATTACTCATTCGGTTAAGCTTTCTACCGGCAAAGACCTTTATTACGGTTTTATTTTCAAGGATTGCCTGATCGAAGCCGAAGAAGGAGTGTCTGCAGGCTCTGTGTATCTGGGCCGGCCCTGGCAGGGAACCAGTGGCACTGTTTATCTGCAATGTCGCCTTGGCGGGCATATCAATCCGGCTGGCTGGTCAACCTGGAGCGGTGACAACCATCTGAGCAGTTCTTTTGCCGAATATCAAAACCTGAATGCCGATGGTACCGCAGCCGCCGATGTGTCAGGAAGGGCAGACTGGAGCATACAGCTGAGCGACCAGGATTATTACGACCACTTGGGCCTAAGCAAAATCTTTAATATGCAGACTGCTTACGAACCATTGCCTTTGGTTATAACTCCTGCCGCTGTAGGGAACCTCAAACTGAGCAATAATCTGCTCAGCTGGTCTGCCGTTGAAAATGCGGCTGCCTATGCTGTCTTTCTGAATTCGGAACTTATTGGCTATAGCGATACCACACTTTATGCCGATATGGTTTACCGTAGCGGAACTAAAAATTATACGGTGAGAGCCCTGGGAGCTCAGGGTCAACTGGGCTATTCTGCAGGACAAAGCGACACCCTGACGGTAGCTCTGCTGGACAGCCTCTTGAATCCTGTAGCACCCCAAGAGCCAGATGCTTTGCTGCTGCCTGATTTTGCCGGAGGCATTTCCCTTCAAAACGGAATGTTAAGTTTTGCCGGTTCTACAACTTATTGGATTTATTCCTTGCAAGGCGAATTGGTCAAGACTCAACAGGACGTAAGGGAGGCTTCGCTGTTTTCGCTGCGAAAAGGAGTGTATGTTTTGACAACCAAAGACGCTCTCGGCAGAGTCAGCCGAATGAAATTTAGTTGGTAAGTCGGAATCTTAAAAGTACCCAACTGCGGCGTTGCTTTCGATATTTGGGCTCAGTCACGTGCCTCATGTATGGCACCTTACATTTGGACACTTCTAAAACGCCTTATTGTTTTTAAGGTTGAATAGCTGTTTTGTATCTATTTCAGAGAGGGATATCCGGAATTAAAACTTCAGCCTGAAGCCCCCGAATACCGTAATCCCGGGCATAGGAAAGCCCTTATTGATCTCGTACGATTGATTAAGAAGGTTTTCGGCTTTGAGAAAAAGCTCCATCCACGACAAGAGCTGATAGCTGCCCCGGACATTCCAGAGTGTAAAGTTTTGCGTTTCGGCTGCATTTCCTGTTTGTGTGTACAGCCCGTTGATGTATTGAAGACCGGTGGACAGACTCCAGGAATTTTGCCGGAAAAGGGCTGCCAGATAGAGCTTGTGTCTGGGGCTGCCGGTAACAGGGTTTTTCATATGCAGCCAGCTGTAGTTGCCGGTAAAGCTCAGTTGTCGGTTCAGGGCATAATTGGCCGAGAATTCCAGGCCCAGGTTCTCAATTTCTCCGGTATTTAGGTATTTCATACGGCTCTCATCCGCCTGGTAAAGCATTTGGATGCTGTTGTCGCCTCGCATATAAAACAGGTTCAACTCCATTTTGAGTTTTTGTTCAAACAGTTTTTGCGCTAAGGCCAGTTCATAATTAAAAATGCGTTCCGGCTGCAGATCGGGATTTCTTGGAACGAACATGAATAGTTCGCGTATAGTGGGATTGCGAAAACCTTTGCCGAATAAGACTTTGATTTGAGTTTCGGCATTCAGGTTGAAGTCTATACCTGCCTGTGGCACCCATTCCAGGCCAAATAACTGGTTTTTGTCGGCGCGCAGACCGGCGTGTATGGAGACATAATCGCCCACTTGCTGACGGCCGGTCAGGTATATCGCCAGATTATAAAGGCTGGTGTCGGCCAGCCCGGCCAGGCGGCTGCCGTCGAAGGCCGCGCTATTCCAGGCTTCACCTCCGAAATGTTGCAAATCCAGGCCGGCACTAAGGTTGTTGCCCTTGAAAAGACTAAAATTCTGATGTGCCGATAAACCCAATAAGTGGTCTTTTGAGTTAAAACGACTAGTCAGGGGGGCTCCGCCATCGGCCTTGTATCCGTCGTTGATAAAATGTTTGCCGAAATTCAGATAGGCCTGTACGGTACCTGAACTATTGCGGAATGTATTTCCAAGATTCAGATTGAGCATACCCCTCAATATTGAAGCATCGTTGTCTATCATGGGGCTTGCTATGGTTCCGGGATTGGCAGCCTCGAATTGGGTTAGATTCAGGTCGGATGAAATTCTCCAGTTGGAATTCAACTCGTAACCCAGTTTCAGAAAGCCGGCTAAGCGTTCAAAGTCTGAGTTTTGGCGATGTCCGTCGGTTCGGTCATAACTCAGTGAAGCATAGGAATGAAATTTCTCTTTACGGATACTGTTGCTATACTGGGTATTCAGGCTGTTGTAGCTGCCATACATCACTTGTGCCTTGTTGTGTATGCCCTGGCGGGGAGTTGTCGTATTAATGTTTATCGTTCCACCCAGGGCATTGGAGCCGTACAGCACCGAAGCGGGCCCCCGGTTAACAGTGATTTGTTCTGCCATTGATGCCAGATAGGTATCTGCCAGGGGATGCCCCATCAGCCCCATGTATTGAGGTTGTCCGTCAATCAGCATCAGCACTTGCGAAGTAGGGCTGCCACCCAGTCCCCGGATATTAATGGCTCCGGCCGCACCTCCCGACACTCCGTAGCCCATTACTCCCCGTTGGGTTGTAAACAAGCCCGGAACTTCTTCGGAAAGTAGTGATAAGACCGAGGATTCGTAGCGGTTTTCTATAGTTTCCAGTCCCACACGACTCACATTGGGCAGATCAGTCGGCTTGTAGGAAACAATAGTTACAGGGCTAATGTTCAAGGTGGTATCTGGATGGTTTGCCCAGTTTTCTGCTATTAATGAGCTAAGCGGCAATAGAATTAGCATTGCCAATAAAAGGATTTTCTTCATTGTGCATCAGGAAAAGAAACAAATACTAGTTGAAAACGAATGCAAAGAAAGCCAGAAAGCCTGTAAATACAAAACCAGGAATACAAAAGTTACAAAAGAATATCAGTGAGTGATCTTTCAGAGAAGGAGAAACTCAGCATAAAGTAGTACGAACGAAAGAACCAGGCTCAGCAGGGTTACCACAATTCCAACCCTGAAAAAGGTCATAAATCCAAGACGAATACCATATTTATCGGCCGATTCTATGACAATCAGATTAGCCATTGCGCCTATTATAGTTGCATTACCCGCCAAAGTGGAGGCCGAAGCCAACCCCAGCCAGAGCATTTCGCTCTGGGTTGCTTGTAGCAGGGGAAGCATCAAAACTGCGAAAGGCACATTGCTGACAATTTGTGAAGCCATCAGGGAAATTCCGTGCAGCCATCCCAGTCCGACAGCGTTATCACTTAGCAACTCGGCATTTAAAAAGCTCTGCATCAAGGCTGTTTTTTGAACCCCTTCAACCACTATAAACAAAGAAGCAAAGAACAGCAACAACACCCAGTCGACTTTTTGAACCACCAGCGAAGGTTTGGCTTTACCAAGCAGTAAAATAAGTGCAGCACCACTCAGAGCTATCAGTGGAATAGACAAATTGAGGTAATGCCCCAGAAAAAAGCCTGCCATGACCAGCAGAAAAACAGAACCGGATCTCCACCAGTTTTGGTGGGCTGTATCCAGATCATATACAACAGGAAGCTTAGCTTTGTTACTGAATTCTTGCCTGTAAAATAAACGCATAATTCCTACAATCAAGAACAATGAAATCAGCGAGACCGGAAGCAAGCGTAGCAGAAATTCGGTATAGGGAATTTGGGAGCTGATACCCACCAGCATATTCTGAGGATTCCCGGTTATGGTCATGGCACTGCCGGCGTTAGCTGCCAGAATTTCGGCTATAAGATAAGGCTCAGGCCTGAGTCCCGATCGCCGGCAGATGGTGATGACTACAGGAGTAAACATCAGGACAACGGCATCGTTTACCAAAAAAGCACTGGCCAGCCCCGTAATCCAGACGATAAGACGAAGCAGCATTATTCGGTTGCGGGCGTATTTGATGGTGAAATTGCTTATTATGTCAAAAAGGCCGTCCACTTGCAGGCTGGCAATGATTATCATCATACCAAGTAACAAAAAGATGGTGTTGAAATCTATGGCAGCTATGGCCTCGGCAGAACTGAGCACCCCAAAGAGAACCATAGCCACAGCCCCCGTAAAGGCCGCCGAAGGACGATCGACATTAATGCCGGGTAGCCGGGTAAAAATGATGCCGGCGTAAGTAAGGCCGAAAATGACGATAGCGATGATGGCCTGAGTCTCCATAGCCCTGTAAATTGGTCTGCCGCTTTTCTATTTTAAGCCAAATTCCTGGTGGCGGGTCGGAATAATGACATCCAGGAAGCCTTTTTTGATCAGCCGGCGTTTGAAAGCAAGTTGCGATTCTTCTTCACCGTGAACTATAAAAACCTGCTTAACCTCATCGGCTTCCTGACAGGATAGATACTGGCTCAGGTCGTTGTAATCGCCGTGGGCCGAAAGTGAATCTATGCTGCGTATATCGGCGCGCACTTTGAAGCGATTGCCAAATATGCCTATTTCTTCGGGTTGTTCCTTAAGTCTGGCTCCCAGGGAGCTTTTCTCGCAATAGCCCACCATCAGAATAGTTGTACTCGGTTTCTCGATGTTGTTGGCAATATGGTGTTTTACCCTGCCGGCTTCGGCCATACCTGAGGCAGAGATAATAACGCAGGGTTCGATACTGGAGTTGAGCGATTGCGATTCCCTTTTGTCCTGGATATAATGCAGGCCTTTGAAATCAAAGGGATCGCTGTCTATTTTCAATAGTTTTTGTACTGCCCGGTTGAAGCATTCGGGATGCTGCTTGACAACTTTTGTAGCCGCAGTCGATAAAGGACTGTCAACATAGTATCTAACAGCAGGTAAACGACCGTCGAGTTCCATGCCGTTTAGAGCAAAAAGTAGATCCTGGGTTCGTCCCACGCTAAAAGCCGGTATGATGAGTTTGCCTTTTTTCTTCAAACAGGTTTCTACGATTTGCTCGTAGAGAAAATCTTCGGGAGGATCGACATCCAGGTGCAGCCGGTCGCCGTAGGTGGATTCTATAATAATGTAGTCGGCCTGGGGAAAGGGCTGGGGCGACCTGAGTATGGTTTCGCCGTAGCGGCCTACGTCTCCACTGTAGGCGATGCGTATGATTTTACCATTTTCCCTGAGTCTTAAAAAAGCTGTGGAAGCTCCCAGAATATGTCCGGCATCGTAAAACTGAATTTCGATATCGTCGTCTATTCCAAAAGGGCTGTTATATGGGACTTTTTGAAACTGAGTAATAGCTTGTTTGACGTGCTCTTCGGTATAAAGGGGCTCCAGAGGCTGACGGCCTTCCTGAAAACGTTTTTTGTTCAAAAAGCGTACATCGTTTTCCTGTATATAGGCAGAATTGAGCAATAAAATTTCCGAAAGATCTAAGGTGGCAGAGGTTCCGAAGATGGGTCCCCTGAAGCCTTCTTTGACCAGTTTGGGAATCAGCCCGCAATGATCGATGTGCGCATGCGAAAGAATCAGGTAATTGACCTCAGCGGGATTGAAACCAAATTCATTGTTCAATTCTA
>JAQUTN010000036.1:1677-14677 GCA_028694375.1 Bacteroidales bacterium | reverse complement strand
CAGTTAAATCCAATGTGCAAGTTCTTAAGGGATGTAATTTCCCAATTAAATCCAAAACAGCTTTGATCATGGGCACTGAGCTGTAGGGACCAAAATATTCTGAACCGTCCTTAAGAATTCTTCGAGTTAGAAACACCCTGGGAAAGCGTTCGTTTTTAATGCAAATGCTGGGGTAGGTTTTATCGTCTTTAAGCAAGACATTGTACCTGGGTTGATGTTCCTTGATCAGATTGTTTTCCAGCAAGAGAGCGTCTTGTTCGTTCTCGACCACCGTGTAATGGATGTCTTTAATCTTTCTGACCAAAATGGCCGTTTTAGGGGAATCGTCGTGGTTCTTGTTGAAGTAGGAGAGGACTCGCTTTTTTAAGTTCTTTGCTTTGCCCACATAAATGATGCGGCCGTCTTCTCCAAGGTATTGATAGATGCCTGGAAGCTCAGGTAGCCCACTCAATATTTGATTTATGTGTGACGAAGGCGTTTGCATCGGCTTAAATGTTTCACGTGGAACAAGAGGTGTTTATCTGCCCAACAAAACCAGTAGAATGCTGATGTCACTGGGAGAAATTCCGGGAATGCGGCTGGCCTGCCCCAAGGTGTCGGGCTGTATTTTCTGTAATTTTTGTCTGGCTTCGAACGACAAGGATTGAATGCTTAGATAATCAAACTTGCCTTTGATGCGTATGTTGTCCAGACGTTGTATTTTTTCTGCCTGTAATTGTTCGCGCTCAATATAACCCTGGTATTTAATTTGGATTTCGGCCGCCTCGACAATTTCTTCCCGACGATTGGGTATTTGTTCTATTCTGTTTTTGAGTGCCGGAATATGCTCTTGCAAGGCATTAAAAGACAATTGTGGTCGCAATATCAAATCGCTCAGGCGTACTCCTTGCTTAAGCGGCGCTGTATCCAGCTTTTCCAGTGCTGTGTTAATATACTTGGCCTTGATGGAATACTGTCGGGTAAATTGCAGCAGGCTGCTGATTTCTTTTTGTTTCTCTTTCCAAAGATTAAGCCGTTCGGTGTTAGCCAGTCCCAGCGCGTAGGATTTTTCGGTTAGACGGGCATCGGCATCGTCTTGTCTCAACAATATGCGATATTCAGCTCTGGATGTAAACATTCGGTAAGGCTCGTCTACTCCCTTATTGATTAAATCGTCAATCAAAACACCTATGTAGGCTTCGTCTCTGCTCAAAACAAATTCATTGCCTCCATGACAAAAAATATGTGCGTTTACTCCCGCTATCAAACCCTGTCCGGCTGCTTCTTCGTAACCGGTGGTGCCGTTGATCTGGCCGGCAAAAAACAAACCGGGAATCAGTTTGGTTTCTAAGGTAGCTTTGAGTTGAACCGGATCAAAGTAATCATACTCTATGGCATAGCCCGGACGGAAAATATGGACTTGCTCAAAACCGGAAATTTCCCTGAGTGCTTTCAATTGGGTTTCCAGCGGCAGGGAAGAGGAAAAACCGTTCAGGTAGTATTCCTGAGTATCTTCTCCTTCGGGTTCCAAAAAAAGCTGGTGCTGATCTTTGTCGCTGAAATTGACAATTTTGGTTTCTATGCTGGGACAGTAACGGGGCCCTATGCTTTGAATCTGCCCGTTGTACATGGGCGAGAGCTCCAGATCTTTTCTCAGGATTTCGTGTACGACTTCGTTGGTGAAGCAGATCCAACAGCTGCGTTGTTTCAAAGGTCTGGGTGTGAAATCCAGGTAAGAAAACTTATGAAAATCGTTCTCTCCCTTTTGTTCGCTTAGCTTATCAAAATTAACTGTTCTTGCGTCAATGCGCACTGGGGTACCGGTTTTCATTCTGCCATAGCTGAATCCCAGTTCTCGTAGTTGTTCGGTTAAACCTACAGAGGCTCTTTCGGAAAGCCGGCCTCCTTTAATTTGGTTTTGACCGATATGAATCAATCCGTTGAGAAAAGTTCCATTGGTAAGTACGACACTTTTAGCATTAAAACTAACGTTGAGTTCTGTTTTTACCCCTTTTACCTGACCCTTTTCTATCAGTAATTCTTTAACCGTATCCTGCCAAAGAAATAGATTGTCGGTGTTTTCTATAATCCTCCGCCATTCCCTGATAAACTCCTGCCTGTCGCTTTGTGAGCGGGGGCTCCACATGGCCGGTCCTTTGGAGCGGTTGAGCATACGAAACTGTATGGCCGTTTTGTCGGTTACGATGCCGGTGTAGCCTCCAAGAGCATCTATTTCTCTGACAATCTGACCTTTAGCTATTCCTCCAATAGCAGGATTGCAGCTCATCTGGGCAATTTTGTTCATATCCATAGTAATCAACAGGGTTTTAGAGCCCATGTTGGCGGCAGCAGTGGCGGCTTCACAGCCGGCGTGGCCTGCTCCTACTACTATTATGTCGTACGAAAAGTTCATAATTAAATTCATTTCAGGAACTCCGTTCCTCTTCTGTGATATCGATCAATTCCAGCGCTTTGTTTTCTTCTTTGCGCATGATTGTTTGCTGATCGCTTGTTTTGTCTTCGAAACCGCAAAGATGTAGAATGCCATGAATTATAACTCTGTGCAGTTCTCGTTGAAATGGTTGTTTTAGCAGTTCTGCGTTGGAAGCAACAGTAAACGGCGATATAAATAAATCGCCGGAGATATTTTGTGCAGAACTATAATCAAAACTAATGATATCTGTAAAATAATCGTGGTTTAGGTACTGTTTGTTAACTTCAAGAATTTTTTCTTCGGAACAAAAAATATAATTTATTTGGCCGGTTTTTTTTCCATAACTGGCGGCCACTTCTTCGACCCAAAGGCTTATTTTTTTTTTATCCAGTTTAGGTAGTTCTATGTCTTCCTGATGAAATTGAATCATATACAGAGGCATCAATGAAAAAATAGATAAGCCAGCAAAATGGCGGCTACGATGCCGGCAAGATCGGCAATCAGTCCGGCCGAAACAGCGTAGCGTGTGCGTTTTATGCCCACCGATCCAAAGTAAAGTGCAATGATGTAAAAAGTAGTATCGGTCGATCCCTGAAACAGGCAGGCCAAGCGGCCGACAAAAGAATCGGCTCCTTCTATCTTCATGGCTTCCACCATCATGGCTCTGGCTCCGCTACCGCTTAGAGGCTTCATCATGGCGGTGGGTAGGGCTTCCACAAAATCACTGTTGATATGCAGGCTGTTAAAAAGCCAGGCAATGCCGTCGGTAAGAAAATCCATGGCGCCCGAAGCCCTGAAAACGCCAATTCCCACCAGCATTCCCACCAGATAGGGGATTATTTTCACTGAGGTTTTAAAACCGTTTTTTGCGCCGTCGATAAAGCTTTCCCAAATATTGATTTTCTTGTACAAGCCACCGACCATAAACAAAATTATTATACTCAGCAAAGCACCGTTGCTCAGCAGGCCGGAAGCGACGCTCATGCTTTCTTTGTCCATATGTATGAACCAAAAAACCAGAGCGGCAAGGACCAGGCTGATTCCTCCAAGCCAGGCCATTACAGTTTTATTGAACAGCGAAATACGCTGGCGAAAGCCGACATAGAGTATTGCCGTCAGACTGGCTACATAAGTGGCAATGATGATGGGAACAAAAACATCCGTTGGATTGGCAGCTCCGAGTATGGCCCGCTGCGCAATCACGCTGATCGGAATAATGGTTAGCCCCGAAGTGTTCAAGGCCAAAAACATGATTTGAGCATTGGAGGCTGACTCCTTGTGGGGATTCAGCTCCTGCAGGCTTTGCATGGCTTTGAGCCCCAGGGGAGTGGCGGCATTGTCCAAACCCAGCATATTGGCCGAGAAATTCATAAGTAGTTCCCCGTTGACCGGATGATTTTTGGGAACACCGGGAAAGAGTTTCGAAAAGAAGGGCCCCACTATGCGAGCCAAAAAGCGAATAGCCCCGGCTTTTTCGCCTATATTCATGAAGCCCAGCCACAAAGACATAATTCCTACCAAAGGCAGGCAAATATCCATAACAGCAAATTTTGCCATATCAAAGCTGCTGTTCATGATTCGCTCAAAAACCGCATAATCATTAAATAGCAAGCTTTGAATCAATGCAAAAATAAAAGCAACGATAAAAAACCCCACCCAAATATAATTGAGCACCATACGCTTTCTTTATGGAGGGCAAATATAGCGTAAGTGAGAGCAATAGCCAAAATTTATTTTGGCTATTGCCGAACGGAGCTATATTCTTGGGCGCAGCCCAAAAAGGGCGTAAGTGAGAGCAATAGCAAAAATTTATTTTTGCTATTGCCGAGCGTACTTATCTTCTTGGGCGCAGCCCAAAAATATTTATCCCCAGTGCTTTTTAAATTCCCCGAATGCGTGTATCTTTGAGCCTCACTTCACAGCATGGAAGATCAGTTTGACATACGCAGCCGCCGGCTGAACGAAAACGAACAGGATTTAGATAAAGCCCTACGTCCGCTCAGTTTTATGGATTTTCGCGGACAAGAGAAAGTAGTAGAAAATCTCAAAATTTTTGTTTCTGCCGCCTCCATGCGCAACGAACCCATGGATCATGTTTTGTTGCACGGCCCTCCCGGCCTGGGCAAAACTACGTTGTCCAATATTATTGCCAATGAACTTGGTGTGGGTTTCAAAGTCACTTCGGGCCCGGTACTTGACAAACCGGGCGATTTAGCCGGGGTGTTGACTGCGCTCGAGGCCAACGATGTGCTATTTATCGACGAAATACATCGCCTTAGCCCCGTGGTCGAAGAATACCTGTATTCGGCCATGGAAGATTACCGCATAGACATCATGATAGACAAAGGACCCAGCGCCAGATCTATACAGCTGGACATCAATCCTTTTACCATGATTGGAGCTACCACCCGCAGTGGTTTGCTCACGGCTCCACTCAGAGCCCGCTTTGGTATCAATTGTCATCTGGAGTATTATCAGGCAGAAGTGTTGGCGGGCATTGTGCTGAGATCGGCCCGAATACTCGATGTGCCCTGCAGTACCGAAGCTGCCTCCGAAATTGCCCGCCGAAGCAGGGGTACGCCTCGCGTAGCCAATGCTCTACTGAGACGGATCCGCGATTTTGCTCAAGTCAAAGGCAATGGAAAGATCGACCTTACTATTACCAAATATGCCCTTTCGGCCTTGAATATTGATACGCACGGACTAGACGAAATTGACAACAGGATCCTGACTACCATTATCGATAAATTTCAGGGGGGACCTGTGGGGCTCACTACCATTGCAACCGCATTGGGCGAAGATGCCGGAACCCTGGAAGAAGTCTATGAACCCTTTCTGATTCAGGAAGGATTCTTAAAGCGCACACCCAGGGGCAGAGAGGTTACAGAACTGGCCTGGAAGCATTTAGGCCGAAACTACCAGGGAAGTTTTCAACGTTTGTTTTAAGACCGGATGGCAGGAATTAAATCGTTGGCAAAAGACACGGCTGTGTATGGTTTGAGCAGTATTATCGGCAAATTTTTAAATTGGCTGCTCGTTCCCTTTTATTCTTATACACTCAAAGAAACCGGCGATTACGGCATGGTCACAGAGCTTTACGGTTGGACAGCTCTGGCCTTGGTTATTTTGACCTATGGCATGGAAACCGGTTTTTTCCGTTTCATCAACAACGACAAGTACCCATCTGCTCAGGTTTATTCCACCAGCCTTAGCATGCTGGGCCTGACCTCTTTGCTTTTTGTCTTTCTGGGCCTGGTCTTTTTGCCGGGGATTTCTGCCGGCATGGGTTATCAAAATTATCCCGAATTTATCGGTATGCTCGTCATAGTGGTAGCAGCAGACGCCTTTTGCTCCATTCCTTTTGCTTATTTGCGTTACAAAAACAAGGCTCTGCGTTTTGCTTCGCTCAAACTGTTGATGATATTTAGCAATATCTTTTTCAACTTGTTTTTTATTTGGCTTTGCCCCAGGATTTACGAGTGGAACCCCGCTCTGATCGATTGGTTTTATAAGCCGGATTACGGGGTGGGCTATGTATTTGTTTCCAATTTATTGTCGACGGGTATAACATTATTGGCCTTATTGCCTTATTTTATCAAAGTAAAATTTGATTTCAATCCGGCTTTGCTAAGGAAAATGCTTAGCTATTCACTACCCCTGCTTCTGCTTGGAATAGCAGGTATCATGAACCAGACTTTCGATAAAATTATTTTTAAGCATTTGTTCGAAGACCAGGAATACGCCAGAGCTCAGTTGGGTATTTACGGAGCCTGTTACAAAATAGCCGTGGTTATGATGATGTTTACTCAGGCCTTTCGCTATGCTTACGAGCCTTATATTTTTGCAAAACACCGCGATGGGGACAATCGCCAGGCCTATGCCGAAGCTATGAAATATTACATCATTTTTGCTTTTCTGGTTTTCCTTGGAGTAATGTTCTACCTCGATATTTTTAAATACATCATTAGCACCGATTACCACGAAGGATTAATGGTGGTTCCCATCGTGTTGATGTGCTATTTATTCCAGGGAGTATTTTTCAATTTATCCCTTTGGTACAAATTGACCGACCGCACCCGCTGGGGAGCCTATATTTCGATGTTTGGAGCGTTAATAACCATCCTGGGAAATATACTTTTTGTACCCCGTTACGGCTATGTGGCGGCAGCCTGGGTTTCTTTTGTCTGTTTCTTGCTGATGATGCTGATTTCATGGTGGCTGGGACAAAAGTATTACCCCATTCACTATGATCTGAAATCGGCCGGAGCCTATTTATTGCTTACCCTCGGTCTGTATGCTCTGGGGATGCTTTTGCCTATCGGGCCTCTGTGGTTGAAATTGCTTTTCAGAACGGTACTTCTGCTTATTTTCCTCTTGATATTGATAAAAAAAGAACTACCCCTGAGCCAATTGCTTCGGGCTAAACTTCTGCATAAAAAAGAGTAAGTATTACAAAACCTTAGTTTCTTTGACTATTGGGGCGGTAGTTCTGTTAAGAATGCCCGGGCCTTTGTAGTAATAGAGAGCATCAGGCATTTTTTGCTGAATTCGGGCAATGCGTTTGGCATCGGTAGGGTGAGTGCTCAAAAATTCCGGAATCGCGGCTCCTCCTGCCTCTGACATTTTGGTCCAAAAAGCGGCTGCTTCCTGAGGGTGGTAGCCGGCCATGGCCATAAAAAGCAAGCCAAGTTCGTCCGCTTCGTATTCCTGTTTGCGGGCGTAAGGCATCATCACTCCAAGCTGGGCTCCCAGTCCAAAAACAGTGGATGCAATGCCTTGTTTGGCTTCTGACGATCCGCTTAACAGTCCGCCTGCAATCTCTCCGCCAAATTGTAAAGCTATTTGCTGACTGATTCTTTCGGTGGAATGTTTTGCTATGACATGAGCTATTTCGTGTGCTATGACAACGGCCAAACGGGCCTCGGTCTCGGCTACAGGAAGCATGCCGGTGAAGACAACAACTTTGCCGCCCGGCATGGCAAAAGCGTTTACGTTGTTATCTTTGACCAGGCTGAATTCCCAGTTAATATTTTCCACTTCGGCAGCTCTGCCGTTGAATGTCATAAAATTTTCTACAGATTCAGCCACCGAGCGGCCAATGCGATGGATCATTTCAGCGTCGGCCGTGTTAACGACAACTTCTGCGCTGTCCATAAAACTGCGATACTGTTGCAGGCTCAGCGCAAGCACTTCTTCGTCCGAAACCAACATCAGTTGCTTTCTTCCGGTAAGTAAAACGCTACCGCAGGATTGAAGAAGTAAAGCAGCCAGTAATACTGCAAAAAACAGTTTTGCGCTTCGGTTGTATGCCAATCGTTTCATAGCTTCGGGAATTAAAATTTTAAAAAAGCTGCAAATTGTTATCCTATAGTATGATTATCGAGTAAAGTTTTTATTAAGGTATCGATTTCTGCGTCAGTGGATTGTAGCATCATATTTTCTTTGGCCTGGAAAACAACGCTTTCGATTTTTTTGACCTTGGTAGGAGAACCCGATAAACCGCAAAGAGTTTTGTCAGCCTCAATAAAATCAACGTTCCATATCGGAATATTTAAATCTCCCCGTTGTTCGCAAATAGTTTTGTATTTGGGATTTTCTTCGGCCTCGAGCGTTGTAAGAGCGTATTTGTATTTTAAAACTCTTTTGGCATTACGGGGTCTGCAGGCTTTGGCAGAGCCATTCACTGTAATCATGACGGGTAGAGGAGAGAGTACCACTTCGATTCCTCTGGGCAGACGGCGCTTAATGCGTATTTGCTTATTCTCGGGATCGAGCTCCAAAATTTCTTCGGCATAGGTGACCTGCTGCAGATTTAGTTTTTCTGCCACCTGGGGGCCTACTTGTGCGGTATCGCCGTCAATGGCCTGTCTTCCTCCAATAATCAGGTCGACCGGCCCCATTTTTTTAATAGCTTTTGAAAGCGCGTACGAAGTAGCCAGGGTGTCGGCTCCGGCAAAAGCTTTATCGCTCAAGAGGATGCCGCCGTCAGCTCCCCGGTAAAGAGCTTCACGTATCAATTCGGCAGCCCGCGGAGGGCCCATGGTTAATACCTGAATGCTGGTGTCGGGAAATTGTTCTTTGATGCCCAATGCCATTTCGAGCGCATTGAGGTCTTCGGGGTTGAAAATGGCCGGCAATATGGCTCTGTTGACAGTGCCATCTTCTTTCATGGCGTCTTTTCCCACATTGCGGGTATCCGGAACTTGTTTGGCTAAAACGACGATTCTCATAAGTAAGGGTTTTAAATTGTATTTCTGGGATGGAATTCCATCAGTTGTTGTCTTAAATAGGCAGAGTCGAGATGGGTATATATCTCGGTGGTTTGAATGTTCTCATGGCCGAGCATTTGTTGAATGACGCGAAGATTGGCACCCCCCTCCAGCAGGTGGGTGGCAAAAGAATGCCTCAAAGTATGAGGCCCGATATTTTTGTTAATACCGGCCAGTAAAGCTTGCTCTTTTATTATTTTAAATACCATGGAACGGGAAAGTTTATATCCGCGACGGTTCAAAAATACAAAATCTTCCTGATTTTTTTGTTTAGGCAGCAGATTTCTGTCAATTAACCATAGCGAGATTTCCCTCATGGCTTTTTGGGAAATGGGCACCAGGCGCTGTTTGCTCCCCTTGCCCTCGATAAGTAAATATTCTTCTTTGAAATAACAGTGCGAGAGTTTCAAGCCTGTAAGCTCCGAAACCCTCAGGCCGCAGCTGTAGAGCGTTTCAAGCATGGCTTTGTTGCGTTGGCCTTCTTTGCGCGATAGGTCAATACCGGCCAAAAGTTTGTCGATTTCGTCGACAGAGAGTACTTCGGGCAATTTTTTACCTAGTCTGGGCGTTTCGATAAGTTCTGTAGGATTGGCCGGGATAATATCTTCTATCAGCAAAAAAACATAAAAAGATTTGATTCCGGAAAGAATTCTGGCCTGGGAACGCGCACTGATACCCAGGTCTCTCAGCTGACACAAAAATTGTTCCAAGTCTTCGTGTTTAAGTTCTGTCAGCGATTTACCGCTGCTAAAATCTATCAATTTTTGCAAATCACTCATGTAAGCAACAAGGGTGTTTTCTGACAGAGATTTCTCCAATTTGAGAAAAGCCTGGTATTTTCTTATGCAATCGGAAGCTGTCGTCATAATTTTTTTACCTTTGTCAGGCATAAATTGTGAATTGCACACAGGAGCGGCGGAGCAAAAATAGTAAAAATAGAGGAACAGCTAAATTTTAAATGTATGAAAATAGCCATCATCAACGGGCCTAACCTGAATCTCCTTGGTAAAAGAGAACCGGATATTTATGGCTCACAAAGTTTCGAAGCCTATTTTGAAATTTTAAAAAAGGACTATCCTCAGATAGAATTTGAGTATTTTCAATCCAATCACGAAGGATCCATTATTGACAAACTTCACGAAGTGGGATTCAGCTACGACGGTATAATTTTGAATGCGGCAGCCTACACCCACACCTCCATTGCTATTGGTGATGCCATAAAAGCAATACAAACACCGGTGATTGAAGTTCATATTTCGGATATTTACAAAAGAGAAGATTTTCGTCATATTTCAAGAATGGAAGCCTCCTGTATAGCCAGCTTTGTCGGTTACGGGATGGAATCCTACCGTATGGCTGTAGAAACCTTCCTGCAAAATGTATCTTAGATGTAGTGTTGTATGGATGAGCTTTTAGAAAAGTACATCTGTAGTCGTATTGATCCTGAACCCGAATTGCTAAAGGAGCTCAGGAGAGAAACCTATGTGCGTTTTTTAAATCCCAGGATGTTGTCCGGCCATTTGCAGGGAAGGGTGTTGGCCATGTTGTGCAAAATGATCCGCCCGCGCAGGGTATTGGAGTTGGGAACCTTTACCGGCTATTCCACTCTTTGTCTGGCCGAGGGTTTGCCTGCAGGCTCCCGCATTCTGACCATAGACCACAACGATGAGCTGGAAGAGCATCTGAGAGCCTGGTTTTCGAGATCAGAAACGGGATCAAAGATTGATCTGCTTTTTGGAGAAGCAACAGATTTAATACCTAAACTGACAGAGTCTTTCGATCTGGTGTATATGGATATTGATAAAAGAGAGTATAAAATCTGCTATGATCTATTGCTTCAAAAATTGGCCGGCGGTGCTTTTATATTGATTGATAACACCTTATGGAACGGAAAGCCCTTGGAGGAAATCTCATACAAAGATGCTCAAAGCATTGCCATTGCAGAATTTAACGATTATATTGCAGCAGATTCCCGGGTAGAAAAAATCATATTGCCCATTCGAGACGGATTGACTATAGTACGCATTAAATAAAGACCCAAAAAAGAGAGAGAAATGGAAACTACCAGACAAAATAAAATAAGCCGGCTTATTCAAAAAGAGCTGAGCGAAGTGTTCCGGCAACAAACTACAGCACTGCCCGGCACTATGGTTACCGTGAGCGTGGTTCGTGTCAGTGCAGATATGAGTGTGGCCAAGGCCTATCTGAGCCTTTTCCCGACCGAAAAAAGCAAAGAGATGCTAGAGAGCATTCAAAACAATGCTAAATCCATTCGTTACGAGATGGCTCAAAGGTTGCGTTTTCAGCTCCGCAAGATGCCTGAATTGAGTTTCTTTCTGGACGATTCGCTGGATTATGTTCAAAACATAGAAGACTTGCTCAAAAAATGAACCTTGCATTCCATATTGCCCGTCGTTATCTTTTTTCCAAAAAATCACATAATGCCATCAATGTTATTTCGATGGTTTCGGTTTTTGGAGTAGCAGCGGCCACTATTGCAATGGTTTGTACTCTGTCGGTCTTCAACGGTTTCCAGGACTTGTTGACAGGACTGTATAAAAATTTTGAACCCGAACTCAAGATTCGGGCCCTAGAGGGTAAAACCTTCAGTCTGAGCCCCGAATTTGAGCAAATACGAGCTCATAAAGAGGTCGCTGTCTTTTGCGAGAGTTTAGAAGAAAACGCCCTGATCAGATACAAGGGAAGTCAGGCCAGTGCTTTGGTCAAAGGCGTATCGGACAATTTTTCCGAACTGGCCAACATGGACAGCCTGATTTACGTCGGAAAATTTGTTCTCGAAGAAGACGGTTTTCAATTTGCCAGCATAGGTATTGGCCTGGCAGGTTTGTTGGGTACGGGGAGCTCCTTTATTGATCCGGTGATGCTCTACGCTCCCAAAAGGACAGGCTCGCTAAATCTCCTGAATCCGGCATCGGCCTTCAAAACCCGGCGTATTTTGCTGACAGCCAGCTTTGGCATAGATCAACCCGAATACGACGATCAGCTCATCATCGTGCCTCTGAGTTTTGCCCGGGAACTGTTTGAATATACCGATGAATTGAGCTCTGTAGAACTGAAACTGAATAAAGGCGCCAATCTGAAAAGGCTAAAAGAGGAGTTCCGTCAGCTGCTGGGTCCGGGTTTTGCAGTAGAGGACTTGCAGGAACAAAAAGCAGATGTTTACCGTATCAATCGGGTAGAAAAATGGATAACCTATCTGATCTTGTGTTTTATCCTGTTGATTGCTTTGTTTAATGTAATCGGCTCTTTGTCTATGCTGATCCTCGAAAAAAAGCAGGATGCCGGCATTCTCAATCGCCTGGGTGCTGATCACAAAACTATACGTAAAGTCTTTCTGTACGAAGGTGTAATGATAGCTTTCCTGGGTGCTTTTTCGGGCATATTGCTGGGAGTGCTGCTCTGTCTGCTTCAGCAACATTTTGGTCTGCTCAGGCTGGGTCGGGGTGATTTTATTGTGGATGCCTATCCCGTGCTTGTCAAGGCCGGCGATTTGTTATCTGTCCTGCTTACTGTTTTAGCTGTCAGCTTACCCTCGGTGTGGTGGCCTGTGCATTATTACTTTAAAAAAGATGAACTTCCTTAGAACTGCTTTTAGGAGAAAGCCGGCAATCATTGCATTTTTCTCCTTTTTGTTGTTTGCACTGGTTTTTTCTACTTTGCGGGCTCAACGTTCTTATGGAGGCCGGCCCTTGTCTTTGGAAGAGGAAGCGACATATGTTCGCAGCCTGGCCGATTACGTGGTAGAATTGCCGGCATTTGACGTGGATTCTTTGCTTCGCGAGGATTCCATCTATCACAATCCCAACGGAGCCTTGCGTTTTGCGCATAAATTGTTTGTGAATCTGAGCCCGGAGAATTCCGGCATCACTTTTAAGCTGGAAGACGGTACTAAAATCTGGAAACTGGGTTTGCGTTCCAAGGGAGCCTACAGCCTGAATGTGATTTTTGAAGAATTTGTGGTACCGCCCGGGGCCCGGCTTTTTTTATACAATCCAGACAAATCCCAGGTGCTGGGAGCTTTCAATTCTAACAATATGCAGAAAAGCGGTGAATTTGCCATTGCACCTGTGGCCGGCGAAGAATTGTTGATAGAATATCACGAACCGGCTGATGCGGAATTTCCCGGCAGGCTGCGTCTTAGCGAAGTGAATCACGATTACCGCGGTTTGATGGGCACAGGAACTAAATTTGATGAGCTGAATTTGCCTTGTGTGCCTGAATTGAGTTGTGAGACGGACTACGACACCCTTGGGCGCAGCATCTGTCTGTTGATATTGAACGGAACCACTTATTGTAC
>JAQUTN010000036.1:0-1577 GCA_028694375.1 Bacteroidales bacterium | reverse complement strand
GGAGGCGACTCCGGAGGAAGCAATGGTTGCGGCCCTTATCAGCTGGGTGATTTTTTTGTCCGTTTTCACAAAGCCTGGGATTACGAAAGCGATAGCCTCAACCGGCTGGCCCATTGGCTAGATCCGCTTTCGAGTGATGTTCTCACAATCGACGGTTATGATCCGAACAGGGCTAATCCGGCCAGGCGTATTACGAACTTAAGGCTCTCAGATTCCATCGTTGAATTACGACAGGATAATCCGGAAAACGGCTATTTGTTCGGACACAACAGCTTTGAGCACAAAGCTTTTGCCGAAGAATTCAGACAAGACAGCAATACTATGCTAAAGGGAGTTTATGTGGTTCCCTCCAAGGGTATAAAAAGCAGCAACTACCCCGTTTATTTAGAAGTTATTAAGGGAGGAGGACCTGCTCCCGGTAATTCATTGGCTTCTGTAGAGTTGAATCCCTATTATCTTGAATATCGAAACCGCAATATTCAGGAAACATCCAAAGTGTATTTTGCTAATGCTGAGAATTATATAAATTTTGATCCTCCCCTGTCAGTAGGCAAACATTTCTATGTGGCTATCCGCTTGGTATATCCTTCCAAAACTGTAGCCGGCATAGACAGTTTTGCTTTGTACGCCGCTTACCATAAGGACAGATCGGCCAAAAATACTGTTTGGGTAAACAACGGAACAGACTGGGAGTTTTTTACCACAATGAACCGTAAAGCTTATTCCAGCTCTTTGTGGATTGAGCCTTTGGTGATGAAAGACACTCTTCCTGTTATTGAGCATCCCGTTATCGATACTCTCGGTCAGCCAATTCCACTGTATTATTCTTGCCCGGACAGAATACTGCATATCGCTGTGCCTTCCGGCTGGCGCAATCCGGTAGAAATACGCATTTTCGACCTGGCCGGTCGTCTGATGTATTTTTTATCGACCGAAGAGAAAAGTCTGGCCTTATTTATTCCTGAACGTTTCAAGGGATTTTATATCATTCAGTTAAATGAACGCAGGCGACGCTATGTGCAAAAAATTGTTTTTTAATACTTGTAAATAGCCAAAATACACGTTTTTAGGACTAAAATCTGTTAAATTGTTAATTTTTCAGCCCAATTACCGAAAGAGTTAATTAAATGTTTCATTTTAAATGTATATTTGTGGGTTGAAATTTTTACTAACAACATAATACATTGACCCATGAACAAAACCTTTAAACTTTCAATCCTTGCATCCCTATTGTTGATTTTATCGGGATGTGGCTCTAAATTGGCGTTAGATCGTGAGCATTTTACCGTAACTCCACAGGTTCTTGAAGCTGTTGGTGGCAAGGTAGATGCGACCATTGACGGTGTTTTTCCCGAAAAAATGTTTCCGGCTAAGGGTGTTGTAACTATTACCCCTGTATTGAAATATGAAGGTGGTGAAACCGAAGGAACACCAATGAGTTTTCAGGGAGAAAAGGCTGTTGGCAATAACAAAGTCATTCCTACGGCTACCGGTGGCAACTTTAGCATGAAATCATCCTACGACTACAAACCCGAGATGAAACGCTCTGAGCTTTTTGTCCGTATTAATGTAGTTAC
>JAQUTN010000185.1 GCA_028694375.1 Bacteroidales bacterium | reverse complement strand
GGACTGATGAACAAAATTGAAGCCTACAAATTACAGGAACAGGGCATGGATACGGTCGAAGCCAATTTGCACCTGGGTTTTGATGCAGACGAAAGAGATTACGGAGTAGGTGCTCAGATTCTTTCGTTGCTTGGAATCTGCAAAATGCGACTGATGACCAACAATCCCGTTAAACGCATCGGCCTCGAAGCTTACGGACTGAACATCGTAGAAAATATTCCTCTCGAAGTGCCCACCAACCCCTACAACGAATTCTATATGAAAACCAAAAAAGAACGTATGGGGCATACATTGAAAAACATTAAATAAATCAGGTATGAAAAAAAACAATATTCTCGTCATTCTTCTGCTTGTTCTCCTGAGCGGCTCATGGAATCTTCAAGCAAAAAACAAAGAGAAAACCGACAAAAAAAGCTTTTGGGATCTGATAGAGCAACCACAAAAGGCCTACTTATTCAGCTATTTCATGGGTAACGGCGACGGCCTGCATTTTTTGTACAGCTACGACGGCATTATGTGGAAGCATCTGAACCAGGGGAATATTTTCCTTAAACCAGAGGTCGGCAGCGCTAAATTGATGCGGGATCCCAGTATTGTTCGGGCTCCCGACGGAGTTTTTCATATGGTGTGGACCACAGGCTGGACCGAAAACAACATTGGTTACGCTTCTTCGACCGATCTGATCCATTGGTCTAAACAAAAGGAAATCCCGGTGATGGCTCACGAATCCGAAGTCAGAAACACCTGGGCCCCCGAATTGTTTTACGACAAAAAATCCAAGTACTATTACATCATTTGGGCCAGTACCATCCCCGGGCGTTTTCCTGTGTCGGGAGGTAGTGAAAGCGATTACAATCATCGCCTGTATTATACTAAAACCAAGGACTTTGAAAGCTTCAGCCCCACCGAATTGTTTTACGATCCTGAGTTCAATGTCATTGATGCGGCTATTCTCAAACACAAGGGCCTCTATTTCATGTTTCTCAAAAACGAAACACTGGAACCGGTCGAAAAAAACATCCGTGTGGTAGCTTCCAAAAAATTGACAGCTTTCCCTAAAACAGTATCTGAACCCATCAGCGGTATTGAATGGGCCGAAGGCCCCAGCCCCCTGCAAATAGGCAAGTACACTTACGTTTACTGGGACAATTACCGCAACCACCACTACGGAGGAGTAAGATGTAAAAACCTCAAAAAACCTGAATGGGAGGATATTTCCAAAATCATCAGCTTTCCTTCGGGTGTACGTCACGGCACTGCTTTCGAAGTAGATGAACAGATCTTAAATAATTTACTTAAAATGAATGAAAATCCGCAGAATTAAAATTGAATTATTTTATTTTTGCACTGAATTATTAACCATACTAAAATGAACCCCGTATCCCTCCGACTGGCCAGCCTGGCCCCTTCCGAAACCCTTGCTATGTCTCAAAAAAGCAATGAGCTCAAAGCCAAGGGATTTGACGTAATTAACCTGAGTGTCGGCGAGCCCGACTTTTTTACGCCTGACCACATCAAACTGGCCGCCAAACAAGCCGTGGATAATAACTTTTCTTTTTATTCTCCCGTTCCCGGTTTCCCGGCTCTGCGCAAAGCCATCGTGGAGAAACTGAAAAAAGAGAACAATCTGGATTATACCATAGATCAGATTGTTTGTTCCAACGGAGCCAAACAATCGGTTTGCAATGTTTTGCTTTCCATTATCAGCCCGGGTGACGAAGTCATCGTTCCGGCTCCTTATTGGGTAAGCTATGTAGAAATGGTCAAACTGGCCGAAGGCAAAAATGTTATAGTCTCGGCCGGTATTGAACAAGATTTCAAAATGACAGCCGCACAGCTCGAAGCAGCCATCACACCCAAAACCAAAGCCTTGATTCTCTGCTCTCCCTCCAACCCTACCGGCAGCGTTTACAGCAAAGAAGAACTGAAAGCTCTGGCAGAGGTCCTGGCCAAACATCCCCAGGTTTACGTGCTCTCTGATGAGATTTACGAACACATTATTTACGTTGGCAAACACGAGAGTATAGCCCAGTTTGAATCTATACGCGAACGGGTAATCGTCATCAACGGAGTCTCCAAAGCTTATGCCATGACCGGCTGGCGTATCGGCTGGATTGCCGCTCCCCAGTGGATTGCCTCTGCCTGCAACAAATTGCAGGGACAATATACCTCCGGCCCCTGCTCCGTATCACAAGAGGCCGCCCGCGCCGCATACACCGGCGACCAGGCTTGTGTGACCGAAATGCGCACAGCCTTTGAACGACGCAAAAACCTCATCGTTAAATTGATGCGCGAAGTTCCCGGCTTCAAAGTACAGGAGCCCAAAGGAGCCTTTTATGTTTTCCCCGACTGCAGCGCCTATCTGGGTAAATCTTTCAATGGTAAAACAATGGCAAACGCCGCCGATCTTTCCATGTTTCTGCTCGAAGAAGCCCATGTGGCAGCAGTAGGTGGTGTAGCTTTCGGTGCCCCCGAATGTCTGCGATTCTCTTATGCCACTTCCGACGAAAATATTGTCAAGGCGGTAGATCGCATCAAAATTGCTTTGGCCAAATTGGTATAGCGCTGTTATTTAAGTTTGAGGATCGCATATCGAGGCCTGTTCATTGAGGTTTCAACAACTCAAAGTTTATTGCTCAGACTTGTAAATAAAGCTTTATTCTTCCACATAATAAAAAATGGTTCCCATTCTAAAAGGGAACCATTTTTTATTACCACCTGGGCAAAGCAAAAAAGGCTGTGTTTTGACAGCCTCATTTGGTTTTAGGCGTTCTCGGGACGCAATTTGCGTACCACAGCACCTGTCTGCCACATTTCACTTTCGCGCAACTGGCGGAGTTCTTCTTCGAGTTTTACCCTGTAATCGGCTTTGGAATTGGAATCGATGGAGCGTTGAGCTTCATTGCCGTTGGCCACTTCTTTGTAGAGTTTTTCGAAAACAGGTTTAGCCGCATCGTGGAAGGGGCCCATCCAATCCAGGGCACCACGTTGGGCGGTGGTAGAACAATTGGCGTACATCCAGTCCATGCCTTTTTGAGCAAACAGCGGCATCAGCGATTGAGTCAATTCTTCGACTGTTTCGTTGAAAGCTTCCGAAGGCGTATGACCGTTGGCTCTGAGCACTTCGTACTGTGCCAGCAACAAGCCTTGAATCGCGCCCATCAGGG
>JAQUTN010000184.1 GCA_028694375.1 Bacteroidales bacterium | reverse complement strand
AGAATAGCACCCGAAAGAGCAATGAATCCGTTGGACAGGGCAATCCCTGCTGTGATCATCAATTTTGTATTGACGCCCAATGCACGTATCATTTGTTTGTTGTCGCCGGTGGCTCGCATGGCTGTTCCCAGGTTGGTTTTGAAAAACCACCAGAGAATCAGGCAAAACAGCACAATGGCTATCAGGCAAAACACCATAACGTACAAATCCTTGACCAGGACATTCCAGCCCAACAGACTGATTTTGGTACCGGCACCTGCCCATTGAACCGACAGGTTTTCGACCCAGCTGAAAATGCTGCCGTGATGCATAAGCGGTAAATTGCTTTTGCCCATTACATGCAGGTTGACCGAATACAAAGCAGTCATGACCAGGATGCCGGCCAGCAGTGGATTGATTTTGAAGCGGGTGTGAATCAAGCCGGTAGTTGCTCCTGCCAGCATGCCGGCAATAAAAGCAATAAAACTGGCCAGCCAGGGATTTAGACCGGCAATAATCAAAGCTGCCGCCACCGAAGCCCCAAAAGTAAAAGAGCCTTCGGCGGTGATATCGGGAAAATCGAATATTCTGAAGCTGATAAAAATGCCCAGAGCCAGCAGGGACAAGATCAGGCCTATGGTTACGGAACCTATTAAGAGTGACATCTTCTTTGCTTTTTAAGAATTAAACTGAAAGGATTCTACCGGAGCCAGCCAGCAAAATCCGTGGATAAACTGACTTTCGCCCAGGCCGGTTATTTCGCGGGAATCGCAGGCCAGATGCAGAATGGACTGAAGTGCCCCCGAGTCAAAAAGCGAATGGAGCGTTTCGTGCAAATCAATATCGGTCTTTTTGAGAGGGATATACGGGAACACGGCTGTGTGAAAATGACTGTGCCAGTCGGAGCCGGGGCAGAGAGGGCGGGTAAACCGCTGAAGCTCGCTGTCGGGACGACGGCTGCAAATTCCCAGGTTTACCGAAAGCATCCTATTATAGGCCGGTTCGGTAGTAAAATTCAGGCTTTCCCGGACTTCGGGGAAGCCAAAAATGTTTTTGTGGTCCACCGGAGACTGATTCAGGGCAAGGCCTACCAGAGCGTTGATTTCGGCGATGCTCAAGACCAGGAATTCTTTGTGCCCGGTCAATTCTTCAATGCTTTCGATGAGTTGACTCAAGCCCAGGCCCGCGTTTTTGTTTTCGCTTTCGAAACGGAGCAAGGCCGAAAAATCACCTTCGAAACGCAAGCCGTAGAGAGCTGTCAGGCTAGCCCTGAAATCGCCACTGTTTATCATATAATCAGGTTTTTTGGAACCATCCCCCGGCAAATAAGCAAGGTTGCCGTCCATCATGATAAATTCACCGAAGCGATTTTTGCAGTTTTCGTAGGAATCGCCAATGGCTCCCAGCCCAAGGGCAAATTGCCTTTCTTTGGCTTCAATTTGTATGGCGTGTTCTGACTTAAAAGCGGAGTCTTGCAGCAGTTCCGGTTGACCAAACAGGCAGGCCTGCATGGCTGTTTTGCTGTCCAGAGCGCTCAAATTGAATTTGTAATCGAACTTTTGAAGACTGTTTTCGGGGTTACTATCAGGCGCTGTTTTTTTACTCCTTGGAGCCTTGGCTGTCAGTAGCTCGGACATGCCCACCAGTTTCAGGATTTGCTCCACCGGTTCAGAAACTGCTCTGAGCTGAAAACTTCCGTTGACTTGCTTCAAAGTTTTGTATTGCGAAACCAGCAGTCGGATGCCGGCAGAACTCAGGTATTCCAAACCGGAAAAGTCCATTATCATAGTATAATGCCCTTCTCTCAGCAGTTGATCCATCAGGTCCTGGAGCTGGCCGGTGTGATTGGCATCCAGGCGACCTTTGCAGCAGATAAGCATGCCTTCATCGCAGAGGCTGGTAGTTGTTTCCAGGTTTGTCATTGTGCCTTGTTTGATGTGTTTAGGTATTTTTGGGGGATTGCTATGTTGAGTTTGTTCATCACTTCCCGGTTGACTACTACATTGGACTTGGAAACCAGACAGAAAGGTATATCCCGGGGCGATTTGCCGTTCAGAATTTTTAAAGCCGTTTTAACAGCATCCGATCCGGCTGTACGATAATCGCGGGCAATGGCTGCCAGGGCGCCTTTTTCTATTTGGCTGGTGATAAAAGCAAAATAGGGGATGGAGTTGTCGTTGGCCTGTTTGATGATGACCGAACTGCAACCGGCCGTCAGGTTGTCCGAAATTTGAGTGATGGCTTCCACTCCTTTGGCAATCAGCGTGGAGGCTGCATCCGACACTTCGGTCACGGAATTGGCTGCCGCTGTGCTGAGAGTTAAACCCTCTTTTGCTGCCGCTTTTCTCAGTTCTTCCATATAAAAAACTGAATTGATTTCGCCGGGTGTAAATACCGTACCTATGGTTTTGATGCCCGGCATACTTTCTTTGACCAGCCGGCACATGCCTTCGAAATCGCTGACGGTGGAAATGCCGGTGACGTTGGGCAGATGATTTACGAAGTCTTTGCCTGCGCCCGCACCCACGGGATCGCCCGAATTGGTAAAGACAATGGGGATGTCGCTGATTTTTTGAATAAAGACCTGAAGAGTGGGAGTGGAGGCGGTGAAAATCAAATCCCAGGATTCGGCTGCCACCGATTCGGCAATGCTGTTGGCCGTGGCAATGTCGCCCGCAGCGTTATATATTTTGAGTGTATAATCTACGCCTTCGGTCAGACCGGTGTTTTTGAGCTCCTGCAGCAGGCCGCTTTCGGCTTCTTCGCTGATTTCGCTCAGGGAATAATGCACCAGGCAGAGTTTGAGTTTTTTGCCTTTGAGGCTGTTTGCGTAAATATCCGGAACCGATGCGGCTGATTTGTCTGTTGTTTGCCTGTATTGTTCCGGTATGTTCAGGCCGAAGCGTTTCACTTCCTGTTCGTTGATGGTGATAAGCTCTTCCACGTAATTCTCGATGGGAATCTTTGCGGGGCTTTCGCCGTTCAAAACCCTGGCCACGTAAGGAGCAGTGCGGTAGCCCGAAGCACTCCAACTGATGCCGATGCCCGCCAGTACGCCCTCTTTTACAAAATCGTTGTCGTTGATGATAAGTGGAATATTGTTCTCCTTACAAATTTTCACAACCGCATCAAAGGATTGCAGCATGGTATTGTCGCCGGTAATCCACATAACATCGATGTTTCGTTGGCAC
>JAQUTN010000002.1 GCA_028694375.1 Bacteroidales bacterium | reverse complement strand
TTCGAAAAAAACGACATCGAAGAATTATTCCGTAAATCCGGCTTTAATCCTGTCCACTATAGCATTTGTTACACCATTCATAAAAAAGCAGGAACAAGTACTAAAGAATTTCCGCTGTTCATGATTGTAGGCGAAAAAGTAAAGGGCTAAGGCATAAAAATAGTACATTTGCATTTTAATAAAGACCTAAACCTGGTTTAGGTTTGGGTTTGCTCAACTATTCATTGTTCATTTTAAAAAATGACTGTTTATATTATTATAATTGCTGTTTTCCTGATACTCTCTCTCGTAGGGGAGGAGCTGAAAAAAAACAAGCAATGGCTGTTGCTGGCAATGGTTCTGTTTTTAATTGCATTTGCCGGATTCAGAGGCAACGATGTAAGCAAAGACCACAGCATATTTCAGGCTTTTTACGACAAAGCCCTGCCTTTCAAAACACTTTTCAGTAATCCGGGTATATTCTTCAAAGCGGCGAGAGTGGAACCCTCTTTTCTGATAGTTGCTTCTTTTATTAAAACTTATCTGCCCACACTGGGATTTACCCTTTTGATGGTCTTGTTTGCTCTTTTTTCTGTAGCCCTCAAAGCCAAAGCTATCGTTAAATATTCAGAATTCATCTTTTTCTCCCTGTTTATTTATCTCTGTAATACTTTTATGCTGCACGAAATCATTCAGGTTCGTGCAGGACTGGCAGCTGCTGTGGTCATGCTGGCTTTCGAGCCTTTGGTCGAAAGAAAAGCGGGGAAATTTTTGTTGATTATACTCCTGGCAACATTGATTCATTATTCGGCCCTTATATTTTTGCCTTTTTACTTTTTGAACACTAAAAAAATAAATCCGATTGTATATATAGCTGTTATTATTATCCCTTTTTTGCTGAGCACTCTTAAATTTGATCCGATTTCTTTGCTTTTAAAATACGATTTGGGTGTTTACTCCGAGAAACTGAATATTTACATCACAGAGCAATTAAGGCTTAAACACTCCATAAATAAAATAAATCTGACGATTATTTTTCAACTTTTACTTTCGGTATTTTTATTGTTTTATCGTACCGATATACTGGAGAAGAACAAATACAGCCTGTTGTTTCTGAAAATAAATATGATTTCCATAGGGGTATTTTACTTATTTTTCACTCTTCCTGTATTTGCATTCAGGCTCTGGGAAATGTTGAGCATCGTACAGATATTTTTAATTCCTACACTTATCTATTACATAAAACCCCGGTGGATACCGGAACTGATCATTGTTCTGGTTGGAATTGCTTTTTATTATAATCTTGTCCTTCAGGGACATATACAGGAGTATTCCCTTATTTTTTAGATATGAATATGCCAAAAATTACAGCCCTCACAGGTAAATTAAATTATTATTTTGCCTTACTGCTGGCTTTTAACCTGAGCTTACAGGATCGTTGGCTGATTTTGGTCTTTTTTTGTTGGGTAGCTACCTGGATTATTGATGTGGTTCTCAGTAAACGCTATCTGGAATTTCGCTTCGACAAACAGCATTGGGTAATCTATATCTTATGGGCTTATGCTCTGTTGATGCTTATTTCTGTCTTTTATTCACAAAATCTGGAATATGCCTACAAAATCATAGAAAGGAGGGTGGTTATTGCAATCGTACCCCTGATGCTTTCTATCGGATTCAGCAAAGAGTATAAACTAAAACCCTTGTTGTTGGCTTTTGTAGCAGGCAATGTATTTAGTTTACTCTTTTCTTTGGGCATACCTGTCATTGAATATCTGAGCGATTTCAAGAGCCGAAATATGATCCATAAATATCCCTGGAAAGCTTTTTTACAATTCTTCCTCGAATTCAAACACAGGACTTATTTTGGTATTAATCAGATGCTTGCCCTGCTCAGTCTGTTGTATTTACGCAAAGACCTGATTCCCAAAATTGGTAAATTGTGTTATTGGCTGTGCTTTACCATTTATGCTCTTGTTTACACCTCGCTAATGCTGGTGTTGGGTGGACGGATTGCTCTTATCATACTGGTTCTGGTTGCTTCCTTTTATGTATTTAATGCACTAAACAATCATCAACATCGCAAATTTGCCCTGACGGTAATGTTGTTGGGTGTATTGTCTATGATTGCCCTGTACGCCTATCATCCTCGGTTTGAATCAATACGTCCGGGAAAACTGACCGAAAACTCTTCCCTGCAAAGCAAAGATTCCCGCTTGGGCATCTGGTATTCAGGACTGCAGGTTTTGGGAGAAGACAAGCAGTATATGTTGGGAGTGGGTATAGGTGACGTGAAAGATCTGCTGAAAGAAAAATATATACAGAACCGCTTAAGTACCCAATTAGTTGAAAGCAATTCACATGTGCACAACACCTATCTGCAAGTATTGTTGGAAACCGGAATTCCGGGACTGCTTTGTTTATTGATGTTGCTCATAGCATTTCCGCTCAGTCTTCGCGACAAAAAAGAGCGATTGTACGCAGGCACCATTAGTTTTATGTTCGCCATGCTGATGATGGTAGAAGTGGTTTTCCTGCAAATAGGAGGCTTGCTGGTCTTTAGCCTGAGCTTTTTGTTTTTGTCCAAAACAAGAAGTCGCAAAGAAGAATACCTGTCTTTACCCGACGGATTATGTAAGACGGCTATGCTTGTTAACGTGGCCATGGTATTGATGGCTCTGGTGGTTTTTAGTTATCCGCTCTATGGAAAACAGGGCTATGATCCAAAAGATCCTGGCACTTACGCCACCAACAACTACGAATTAATCAAGCAATTGCCGGGCAACCCTCCCGAAGAATTACAGGGCTGTTGGGGATATAAGATATCATCAACTTGTATTGGCTACTACCAGCCTCAATACGACCGGATCGAATTTTTAACCGGATTTTATCAACCCGGTCCGGGAGAGGGTAAATTTTCGACCTGGTGTTATGTCAGCGAAGATTTTGACGGAGTTCACGTACAAATCTTTACAAACTCTTCTACAGGACAAAATTTTTCGGATGCATACGATTTAAGCCAAAAAGGAAGCTGGCAAAAGTTGTCTTTCAACTATTCCGGACTGGATAAGTTGTCTCCATTCTCTTTCTTTTTTGCCAAAGAGCACGTCAAAGATTTTAGTACACTTAAAGGCTATGCCGTTTTTGCGCTGCCGTTTTTTGAATAAACATGTCGGGAATAGCAATACTACTAAGCACCTGCAACAGCGGGAAATACCTCCGCCCTCAGCTGGACTCACTGTTTGCCCAGACAGTGCAGGATTTTGAAATCCATGTGCACGACGACGGTTCCAAAGACGATACCCTGCAAATACTGGCCGAATACCAACAAAAACACGCCAAATTGATCCTGCGCGAGGATCCTCAGCCGGGAAGACTGGCCAAAGGCAGTTTTATGTGGTTGCTCGAAAACACCCGGGCCGATTACTACATGTTTTGCGACCACGACGACGTATGGCTGAGCGATAAGATCGAAAAGACCTACACCAAAATGCGGGCTTGTGAACAAGCACAGCCAGGTAAAGCCGTAGTAATTAATACCGATCTAAAGGTTGTCGATGAACAACTCAACGAAATCAGCCCTTCCTTTTGGGCCTATAACAAAATCAGACCGGCTTTACTCAAAAGCTTTGAATACCTGACTGTTTGCAATGCCTTTACGGGATGTACCATGATGATTAACCAGGCAGCCAAAGAGCTGGCCTTGCCAATCAGTGAAAAAGCCCTGATGCACGATAAATGGATTGCGCTCAAAGTGGCAGCGGCAGGCGGAATTCTGGAGTCAATACATGAAGCCACCGTTTTATACCGTCAGCACGGCGAAAATCAAATTGGAGCCCGAAAAATAGGTCTGGCTCATTATTTTATTCAACTCAAATCGCTGGCTGCCACCCGGAAAGAAAATCGCGCCACTCTGGAAATGAGCCGGGCCATCAAAAGATTCAGCTGGCCTAAATATTTGCTCTACAAAGCATTATACACAATAAGAAGAGCCATCACACGACCGGATTAAGTCTAAGTTGATAAGTCAGGTCGTCAATCAAAGCTTGTGCTGTTAATCGATTAATTAGCAGCGCTTCCCGCCGTTCAACCGTAGCCCGCTCAGCCTCCCGATATCCCCGGCTGGTCAGCGCTGGACGTCGGCGTTTTATGCTAGTCTCTGACGAGCCGTCACAAAAAACCTTGCCGGACCCTGCGCGCTTCGGGCGCCTTTATCTCGGCAGAAATCTTTTTTCTCATGACTTAATTGTTTTAATGATAAACCTAAGGGTTTCCGTTGGGTGATTAGCGCAAGTCAGCTTCAAAATAACCCCGACATTTTATTCTTTAACCCCCTTGGACTTAATTTCGATCAATTCCACTTTACTGCCATCGTAGCCCTCAATCATAATAAAGCCATATTTTTTGGCGAAATACACTGTTTTAATACCTGATTCATGATTCTCGGAAGGAGGGAGAAATTTGTAAACGTCTTCGTACTGCCGGCCAAGAATACAGGCGGTATCAAGAGTGTTTATTTCCCTTACCCATTCATCCAGATTACGACCTCCGTCTCCTTTAGAAGCGGTAAAAATCTTTCTTGATGGGTAAGTGTAGTCATCTCTAAAAATTTCAATGTCTGCAAAATAAAACCTAGGTGTTTTATTAAAATTTATTGTCGACTTTCCAGTAATATCTCTAACATCCAAAATCGCAAATTGACTTAACGTTGACCATATTTGAGTTCTGACACCAACTGTTATGGTGTCAACGGAGTTTAGTAAAAACAAAATCGAATCTTTATATTCAATTTCATTACCATCATAGTATAAAGTATCCAGATTAATGTAGAGATGGGCAAGATCATCGGAAGTCAGTTGAATGTATTTCGTTCTTCCTTTATTATAATCGCATCCGTTCATTAAATAAATCAAAGAGGTACAAAAGAATAGGTTCACTAATATTCTTCTACTTATATTTTTCATAGTCTTTCTTTTTAGTGTCTAATGATTAACCTAATGGTTTCTGTTGGTTGATTCGTGCGAGTCAGCTTCAGAATAACCCCGACATTTTATTCTTTAACCCCCTTGGACTTAACCTCGATCAATTCCACTTTGTTGCCGTAACAGTCTTCAATCTTTATATAGCCGTATCTTTTGGTAGTGTTTCAATTAGTGTGTCTGACTGTCTTTTTTGGTTAGTCAGTTAAGCATGTCAAAGATATAGTTTATTTCTTTTTTCTAAACCTTGACTTTTTCTTTTTTTGATTTTAGTTAGTCGGGCAAGGCTTTCCGGTATTCTGAAAATTTGTATAAGTCTTTGTACTGCAGATCAAGAATCTCAAAAAAACAAGGAGCCTAAACGATGGGAGAGCTGCAAAAAAAATTACTTGAAAGAGTTCACCGCAGCAATGACCTCATCAATTTCTTCACTGGTCATGACCGGACTCAAGGGCAAACTGAGTTCTTCGCGGTGAATTTGTTCGGTAACAGGCAGAGACAAGTTATTCCATTCCGGGTAACAGGCCTGTTTATGAGGAGGAATAGGGTAGTGAATCAGCGTTTGAATTCCCCTGCTTTCCAAAAACAATTGCAAGGCCTCACGACGCTTGCAACGAATCGGAAAAATATGATAAACGTGTTGATCGCGGTCAGTCACAACAGGCAGTTGTATTTCGGAATGCCGGATCTCCTGCAAATAACGGGCAGCTACTTGTTTGCGCAATTCAATGTCCTGATCCAGATAGCGAAGCTTAACATCCAGTACAGCCGCCTGAATCTCGTCAAGCCGGCTGTTACGGCCGGTATACCTGAAAACGTATTTCTTTTCGGACCCGTAATTGGCCAGCGTACGTACAATAGTTGCCAACTCCTCGTCATCGGTAGTAACAGCACCTCCGTCCCCAAAAGCCCCCAGATTTTTACCCGGATAAAAACTATGCCCGGCAGCATCACCCAGGGAACCCGTTTTGCGGCCCCTGTAAACGCAGCCGTGAGCCTGAGCATTATCTTCTATCAGTTTAAGCCCGTAACGCAGGCAGAGAGCCTTAATTTTGTCACTGAAAGCACATTGGCCATAGAGATGAACAATCATAAGCGCCTTGCTGCGTTCAGTAATATGTTGTTCGATTAAATCCTCGTCAATCTGATAACTCAAAAGCCGGGGTTCGATCAAAACAGGCTTAAGTCCATTTTCGGTAATAGCCAGAATGGAGGCTATGTAAGTATTGGCAGGTACCAGCACTTCGTCACCCGGATGCATAAAGCCCATCTCTATGTAAGCCCTCAAAATCCAGATCAGAGCATCCAGGCCGTTAGCCACCCCAATACAATGCCTGGTTCCGATGTATTCGGCATAATGCTGTTCGAAGCGTTTGTTTTCTTCGCCCTGAAGATACCAACCCGAGTCGGTAACCCGAGCGACAGCCTGATGAATCTCATCTGCGTACTTAGCAGTTATCCCCTGCAGATCCAGGTATTTTACCATAGCCAATTAAAAAAGCAATCCTTAGCCATCCTGTTCAAATCAAGCTGTTTCGAGCTCTCTTTGTTTTTGTTCCCGCAAATCAACAATAAATTGCCTTAATAAACAAACATTAAGCAGGCTTTTGTCCTTGTTTGCGGCTTAATAAACTAACAAGGACAATTACCACTATCGACAAGGGCAGGGCAAATAAGATAGGATCGATCATTGGCCAGGGATGAGCCTCGATCAATACCGGCCGTCCGAAAATTGCCTGACACAAACCTATAGCTGCCGCTTCTTTTTGATGCAAAAACACTAGGGCAAACACACTGCCGCCGGCCCCTGCCACCATACTCCACAACACAGCTTTGCTACTTGTTTTTTTCCAATAGAGCATACAAAAATAGGCAGGAAGGAAAGTGGCTGCACACAAGCCCATAAAAATAGCCGTGCCCCGCGCAATTACGCCTTCTTTGAGCGTATAGCAAATGACATAACTGATCAGAATGGATACCAACACGCCTATTTTAACCAGGCGGGTAATGCTTTTGCGTTCCTTTTTGCGTACAACATCAGCATAGATATCCGAAGCGGCCGAAGTCCCCATAACGTGAAACTGAGAACTCAGCGTTGACATGCTGGCCGATAAAATACTCAGCATAAACAAGGCTGTAAACCAATTGGGCATAGCCGCATTAATAAAGGCCGGAATGATTTTGTCGATGTCCGATATATATTCCGTAGCCACTTGTCCGTTGTGTTTCAAAAAGAATAAATTGGATAAGGCTCCGGCATGGTAAACCACACCCACGGTTATGAGAAGAAACAAAGATCCGACAAAAATACCCTGATTCAATTGTTTGCTGCTGCGTACCGTCAGAAAACGCACCACCAGTTGAGGTTGAGCCAGGCAACCGATGCCGACGCCTAAAATAAGTGAAGTTACCAATGTATACCATTGAGGTGATCCCAACACAGGCATCTTGGCCCAGCCCTGATGCCCCAGCGAGGCAAAATTGGAAGGAACCAGGCTATCCATAGCATCAAGGGCTCTGTTAGCTTCGGAAAAACCCATACCCAAGGCTTTATATAGGCCAAACAGCATAAAAAACATACAGATAAACATGACTACGGCCTGAAAAGCCGAAGTATACATCACGCCTTTCATGCCACCGCTGATAACGTACAATGCTGTAATCAGAGTAAAAATAAGCAAGGCAATATTGTAATTGATATTGAAAATCTGTTCGATAAACACCGCACCGCCTTTCATAACAACTGCGGCGTACAAAGGCATACCAAGCAAAATCACTGTAGCGGCTATTACTTGTATGGGTTTGGATTGAAAATAAGCACCCAGCAGCTGTGGAAAAGTCTTAGCTTGAAGTTCTGCACCCAACTTACGGGTTTTTTTGCCGAAAAAGATAAAGGCAATAATTACTCCTATCAAAATGTTTAAGAGGCAAAGCCATTGAATACCCATACCATAAGCAGCAGAAACACCACCGAAGCCTACAATGGCCGATGCCGAAATAAAAGTAGCCCCATACGACAAAGCCATCACTGTAGAACTCATATTACCGCCGCCTATCATGTAGTCGTTGGCATTCCTGGTATTTTTGTAGGCGTACCAGCTGATGGCTGCCAGCGTAAACAGATAAAGTAATACAATCAATCCTAATACAAAATAATTCATAGTGCTTAGTTTAGTTGTGGCTATGTTTCTTAGCGGGTTTTGTTGATTTTGATGTTTTTGGTTTAAGAGGGTCTGTTGTTTGCTGAGAGGATTCATCTCCATCGTCCTGATTCCAGTATTTTATTCCGTACCAAACAGCAAAAACAAGGCAAAGTAATTCCAGCAGATAGGCCAACCAAATGCCGGGGTCTGAGATTCCAAACATAAGTACGAGTATTAATTAAATTGTAATAATTCTTCTTCGGTGAGGCAATTCAGCCTGTATTCGGCTATAACTTCCAGTGTTTTGGCAGTATCGCTGGTACGCAAAATCAAAATACCTCTGTGATCCTGATAAAAAGAATACATGTATTCAATATTGATGCCGGCCAGGGTAAAATAAGAGATGGTTTCGGCAGCAGTACCGACAGTATTAGCCAAAGAAACTGCAAAAACTTCGGTCAGGTTCACTGCCAGTCCACGGCTCTTCAATGCCAGGTAAGCTTTGCGTGGTTCCGGGGTGATTACCCTGTAAATACCATATTCCACAGTGTCGGAAATAGTAGATGCTATAATCTGCAGCTTTTCCGATTTAATAATGTCCAGGATCTCGTTGAGAGAACCCAGTTTGTTTTCGATGAAAATGGAAATCTGATGAATAGTCATGGTATACGGATTAATGGTTACGCAAATCATTGACACGAACAGCCTTGCCTTCGCTTTTGGGCAGACTGCCTTTTTTGACCAACTTAACTTTGGGAGTCACCAGTAATTCGTCCTTGAGTTGCCGGGTAATTTCCCTGGTAAGCCATTGCAGTTTGGCGTAGTCGTCGGTAAACAATTCTTCGAGTTCAACTTCGACGCTCATCTCATCGTTGTTGTTGACTGTATGGAGCACTATTAGGTAATTACTGCTTAACTCTTTGAATTTCATCAAAATGGTCTCCACTTGTATGGGAAAGATATTAACACCTTTCAGAATAATCATGTCGTCACTCCGGCCTTTCATACGATCCAAAAGTACGTGATTCCTGCCACAAGGACATTTCCCTGGCAGGATACGGGTTAGATCACGGGTGCGGTAACGCAGCAAAGGCATGGCTTCTCTGTTAATGGTGGTCAACACCATTTCTCCCATTTCACCTTCAGCTACCGGTTCGAGCGTATCGGGATTGATGATTTCAACAATGTAATAATCTTCCCAGATATGCATACCGTTTTGTTCCGGACATTCAAAAGCAACGCCGGGACCGCACATTTCGGACATACCAAAGCTGTTGTAGGCTTTTACACCCAGCGTTTCCTCTATGCGTTTACGTTGTGCTTCGGAATGAGGTTCGGCTCCGATGAGCAGGGTCCGTAACCTGGTGTCGCGTGGATCTATGCCCTGCTGTATCATCACTTCGTACAAACGGCTGGCGTAACTGGGTATAGCATGCAGTGCAGTAGTACCAAAATCTGTAATGAATTTAATCTGTCTCAGTGTATTACCTGCAGCGGCAGGCACGGTGAGCATACCCAGACGTTCTGCCCCGTATTGGAAACCCAATCCTCCGGTAAACATACCATAACCTGAAGAATTCTGAAAAACATCCGATTTTCGCAAACCGACCATATAAAGGCATCTCGCCACTGCTTCTGCCCATTGATCCAAATCTCGTTGAGTATGTAATACGACAGTAGGATTGCCTGTAGTACCGCTGGAAGAATGCAAACGAACAGTCTGTTCCAAAGGCACTGCCGACATTCCAAAGGGATAATTGTCGCGAAGGTCGGTTTTGGTTGTAAAAGGAATTTTCTTTAGATCATCCAGGGTTTTAATATCCCCGGGTTTGAGATTGTTTTCCTCAAAACGTTTACAATAAAAGGGAGAGTTCAGGCAATGATTCAATGTTTTTCTGAGCCTTTCCATCTGTAATTTCTCAATTCCGTTTCGGCTCAGTGTTTCCAGGTCTGCATGCAAATACATCTTATATACAGGTTTTTATGTCAAAAATGTGCAAATGTAATAAATAATCTGTTTTATACTCCCTCGGAGAGTGTAAAGATTTCTATCTTTGCATCAAAATCAAGGATATGGACAAATCCGGGCGATCTCTGCCCAAAAAACAAAAAATCAGTACCCTTCGAGTCACTGAGGAATCGACTTTACTGAACTTTCTAATAACTAAACTTCAGGATCAATCACGCAACAGCATAAAGTCTTTGCTGTCTCATCAACAAATATTGGTCAACAAACGGGTCATTCGTCAGTTCGACCATCCGATCAAACCCGGAGATGAGGTCAATATTCTTTGGAGTAAAGGCAAACAAAGCCTGAATCACCCTAAACTTAAAGTTTTATTCGAAGACAAAGACCTGATTGTAGTAGAAAAAGCCGCCGGACTTTTGTCGATAGGTACGGCCAAAGAACGCAGTAAAACTGCATACTCCATTTTGAGCGAATATGTAAAAAAACAGCATCCGGGCAACAAAATATTTGTGGTGCATCGTTTGGACAGGGAAACCTCTGGCATTATGCTGTTTGCAAAGAATCAGGACATTCAGTCTCTTATGCAAAACAACTGGCGTTTTGCTGTCAATCAGCGCAAATACCTGGGAGTATTGGAAGGTATTCCGCAAACCGGTGACGGCAGCGGGCAGGGGACAGTCAGCTCCTATTTGTGGGAAAGTAAAGCTTTGATTGTTTATGCCAGCCCCAATCCCGAAGACGGCCTCAAAGCTGTCACCCATTATAAAGTTCTGAAAAGTAGCGAACGTTACAGCTTAGCCGAGTTCAAACTTGACACGGGAAGAAAAAATCAAATCAGAGTGCAAATGAACAGCATCGGCTACCCAATTTCCGGCGATTTGAAATACGGCGGACATGTCAGCCCTATCAAACGAATGGCTCTACATGCCTGTGTCTTAGCTTTTACTCACCCTGTCAGCGGAGAACAAATGCTTTTTGAAAGCGAAACGCCCAAAGAGTTTTTACGCCTGCTGGAATTGGATAAAAAACAAGTCTGATTTGTCTTGATCGGGCCCGAATCGGGTTTGATTCCCGCCGAACCAGGCTTTTACTTAATCGGAATACTCCCTGGCTTAATAGAAAGTAAAAAATAAAGCCGTCCTCTTTTCAATTAAGAAGACGGCTTTATTTGTGCCCAGAACAGGACTCGAACCTGCACAGCCTTGCGGCCACTAGTCCCTGAAACTAGCGTGTCTACCAATTTCACCATCTGGGCAGGATGATGCAGGGAAAAGTACCCAGGATGAGACTCGAACTCACACGAGCGAACGCCCACTACCCCCTCAAAGTAGCGTGTCTACCAATTCCACCACCTGGGTTCGTATTCTCTTAGAGGGAAATTTGAGAGACCAGAAGTCTTCCCAAAAATAATAGCGACCGCTGTCGCTACTTTGTAGAGCGAAAAACGGGACTCGAACCCGCGACCCTAACCTTGGCAAGGTTATGCTCTACCAACTGAGCTATTTTCGCGATTGCGCAGCAAAAGTACTATCTTTTTTGTATTCGGCAAATACTTCAGGAAATTTTTTTGATTTTTTCTTTCAAAGCTCAAAGATACAATTCAATCAGACCCATTAATACCAAAGTATTCCTCAACTTATACCTTTAATCCATTCTGTGCTTGTAATCGGAATAATCGTACTCCCGCCATATTTCAAGTTGCCGGTCTTTTCGTAAGAAACAAATGGCGGGGTGAGCAACCCCGTTGAAAGTATGGGTTTTTACCACCGTATAATGAATCATGTCTTCGAAAAGAAGACTGTCACCTATCTTGAGAGGCTGAGGAAAGGTCCAGAAACCCATACTGTCGCCGGCCAGGCAACTGTTGCCCCCCAGATGGTATTTATAGGGATAAAGCTCTTCGTCAGGTTTGCCGGCTCCTCTGATCATTGGTTTATAAGGCATTTCGAGGCAATCGGGCATATGACAGGCAAAGGAAACATTCAGCATAGCCGTATCAATACCCTGATTACTAACTATATCAACCACCTGAGCATATAAAAATCCGGTTTGCCATACAAAGGCACTGCCGGGTTCCAGAATGAGATGTAAATGCGGGTATCTGGACTTAACACTCCTTAGTACCCCGATCAAATGGGCAGTATCGTAGTCTTTGCGGGTAATCAAATGTCCGCCTCCCATATTCAGCCAGCGAATTTGTCCGAATAAATGACCGAATTTTGCTTCTACCGCCTGGAGGGTTCTTTCCAAGGTGTAAGAATCAGATTCACAAAGGCTGTGAAAGTGCAGTCCTTCTACACCAGACGGAAGTGTTTGTTTAAGCTTTGAGGCGGGTATACCAAGGCGGCCTCCCGGACGAGCCGGATTATATAAATCGGTTTCCACTTCGGAATATTCAGGATTGATTCGCAAACCACAGGAAACAGGGTGATTGTTACTGGCTTTAACCTGAGGATAATACAACTCAAATTGTGACAAAGAGTTGAAAGTGATTTGTTTGCTGTATTGTAATACTTTGGGAAGATCTTCTGGCGTAACAGCCGGCAGATAACTGTGGGTCAGCTTCCCCATTTCTTCAAACGCAAGACGGGCTTCGTTCAAAGAGCTCGATGTTGTGCCGGTAAAGCCGTATTCTTTGAACAAGGGAAAGGCTTTCCACAGAGCAAAAGCTTTGAAGGCCAATAAAATCTCTACACCGGCCTGATCCCGGACAGCCGCGATCTTTTCGAGGTTCTTTCTCAACAGTGCTTCTTCGAGCACGTAAGCAGGGCAGGGGCATTGATTCAGATCCATCTTGGTTTAATTTAAAGCTTTCATACTGGCAAATTTAAGCAAAAGTAATTTGTAACCGGCCTGCTTAAATTCAACTCCGATTTTACAATTGTCGCCCTGGCCTTCAATTTTTTGTATCAGGCCTTCTCCGAAACGTTCGTGTAACACTCTTTGTCCCAGGCGGAATTCCCCTTTAGATGTTTTGACTCCGGAACTGCCTGCTTCTGCTTTGAAAGCATTATCCTGGCCGACAGTTGATCCGCCGGGCTTGGCCGACAGTTTGGTCCATTTTCCCTGGCGGCTGCTTATCTTTTCGGTTGGAGTTTTTGTGCGCTGCTCTGTAGGCCAATGGGGTTTATTTGCTGAGGGATTGTAAAAAGAAGCAGGACGATGAGTGCTCCCTGAGGCAGAAGGCAATTCTTGTTCGGCAAAGGCACGAGTAGGTAAATCCAGCAAGTTCTTGTCCAGGTCGTTCAAAAAGCGGCTGGGTTTGGAATACTCTGTCTGGCCATTTCGAAAGCGGCTTTTGGCATAACTCAGCACACAATGGTCTCCTGCCCTGGTAATTGCCACATAAAGTAAACGGCGCTCTTCTTCGAGCTCGCGCTCTGATTCCTGATTGCGTATGGAGGGGAAAATGCCGTCTTCAAGGCCACTTACAAATACATTCTTAAATTCCAGGCCTTTGGCGGCATGTACGGTCATCAAATTCACTTTATCACCCTCATCGACTTCGTCCTGATCGGTTAATAGGGAGATTTCGGCCAGGTAGTCGGGAAGCAACAGTTGTTCATTTCCTTCTTCCAAACGGTTTTGGCAAAAATCGTGCATACCCGAAAGCAGCGATTCCAAATGTTCCTGCCGGCTGATACCTTCTTCGGAGTTGTCTTGCAAAAGTGCCTGATTAATACCGCTGTCCTGAACAAGCTTTTTGGTAAACTCGTACACATTCAAAGTCAATGCCAGCGGCTTCAGACTTTCTATAAGCGAACTGAATTGTCTCAACTTATTTTCAGTACCACTGTGTACAGGCAGGTTGTACGACAGCGGATTGGCACAGATTTCCCAAAAAGTAGTCTGGTGTTGATTGGCTGCCTGCTGTATTTTATCCAGAGTAGTTTTGCCGATACCCCTGGCCGGAAAATTGATAACGCGTTTGAAGGCTTCTTCGTCCGAAGGATTGATTACCAGCCTCAGATAAGCAATGATATCCTTTATTTCCTTGCGTTGATAAAAAGACATGCCACCGTAGATGCGATAAGGGATGCTTCGCTTACGCAGAGCATCTTCCAGAATGCGTGATTGGGCATTGGTACGATAAAGTACGGCAAATTCACTCCAGGGATCGTACAAACTCATGTGCATTTCATTAATTTTGTTAGCGATCATAAATGCTTCTTCCATGTCCGAAAAAGCGCTTAGAACCTGAATCTTGTTCCCCGTTTCACGTTTGGAAAACACAGATTTGGGAATTTGCATCTTATTTTTGGCAATCAGGCTGTTGGCTAAATTGACAATAGTTTGGGTGGAACGGTAATTTTGTTCCAGTTTGAACATTAAACATTCCGGATATGTTTTTTTGAAATTCAGAATATTGTCGATGTTAGCTCCCCTGAAGGAATAAATACTCTGAGAATCATCGCCCACAACGCAGACTTTGTGATGACGCTCAGCCAGACGACTTACAATCAAATGTTGTGAAAAATTGGTATCCTGGTATTCATCTACCAGAATAAACTGAAAACGAGATTGATAGGCTTTGAGAATTTCCGGATGATCTCGAAACAAGACATTGGTATTATACAAGAGATCGTCAAAATCCATGGCCGAAGCCAGTCGGCAACGTTGTACGTAACGCTGATAAATTTCGGCTATCCGGGGCATTTTGGTAAATAGATCCCTTTCCTGCAGGGCCGCATTATTCGCATAGGCAGTGGCTGAAATCAAATCATTTTTGGCCGACGAAATGCGGGCATGTACTGCTCCTTCGCGGTAGATTTTTTCGTCCAGTCCCAAGTCTCGGATAATGCTTTTAATGAGGTTCTTGCTGTCGGCGGTATCGTAAATACTAAAGGCCGAAGAATAACCCAAAGCGGAAGCTTCGGCACGCAAAATCCGTAAAAAAACAGAGTGAAAAGTTCCCATCCACAACAAAGAGGCCGAGGCAGGATCGACCATGGTGGCAATACGTTCCTTCATTTCTCTGGCCGCTTTGTTGGTAAAGGTGAGCGCCATAATATTCCAGGGAGCCAGGCCCTGCTTTAACAAAACAGCCACCTTGCGGGTGAGCACCCGGGTTTTGCCGGAACCGGCTCCGGCTATAACCAGAGAAGGCCCGTCGTTATACAGTACAGCCTGTTTTTGGCTGTCGTTGAGTTTATCTAAAATTTTCTCCACAGAATTCAACAATAAGAAAGAACAAAGTTAGCAGAAATTGCCCTATGCGACAAAAAAATCCCGGCCAATGTCTTCTAATTTATCCAGGGAAGAAATCAGGTTGGAACGCAAGTCTGAAGGCTGCCTGCGCAGGAGCTTCCATAGTCTGATTTTTCGACCGTAAGCAGAGAGGTAGCGTTCCCCGCTACAGGCCAGCAGCAAAAAGACAAAAAACAAGACCACAGCCTTCGACAAAGACAAGTTGAACAAGAATACCGGCAATAAGCTCAATACTGTATAATATAGGGGCAACAACAAGGCATAAAGGGCAAAACGGTAGCTACTGTGCATTTGTCGGTCTTTGTCAAGCTTTATAATAGTCTTAATGATTTTTCGTATCGGCCAATTTATCAGATATGCCGGTATCAGGGCCAAAGCTGTAAAAAGATACTTAAGCGTTTGATCCCTGAGCATTTTTCTTAAATCATCCAATAAACAGTATTTTTCTTCCTGTGTGCCTTGGAGAATATCGTAAATATCGTGAAATTCTTTAAGTACGACTGTTTGTTTTAGCTCTTCCTGCTTATCGAATAAATCTTTGAATCTGCCACTCAATTGACGACGAGCTTCAAAACGGTTAAGCGCCGAATTCTCCAAGGCCCCCGCTTTAAGATATGCCGGGCTCAGCAAGCGGGCCAAGCCGTAGATTTCTTCGTAATGATCTTTGTTTTGAATATCTATTATCAAATCTTTTATCCTTTCAGCCAGAACATTCCGCAAAACATTCATCCCCATAATCTGATCCTGTTCGTAAAAACCCACATAATCCGAAACGATTATTGCTTTACCGAAACGAACCACTACATCAGCACCGGGCTTTTCGTATTCGGAATAATCTATTCCCACGGGAACAATTTGTACATCTCTGCTTTTCCCCATAGCCAGCTGCGCCTCGAAAGCAATACGGAATAAACCTTTGACCAAAGGCCTGAGCCGACGGTGGCCGTCCTGACTGCCTTCGGGCATCAGACATAAGTTGCCGTTGTTAATAAGCACGCTACAAGCCTCTTTGAATTGTTGCTCGTTTTTGCTCAATTTGGAATAGCCGTCTTTCAACCTGTAAACAGGCATGATTTTGATGAGACGCAACAGATAGCTGACACAGTTTTTTTGAAACATATCGGCTCTGGCCATAAAAACGACGGGCTTTTTTTGCCAAAGCAGCACAGCAAGTGCGTCCATTAAGGCATTCTGATGATTGGGGGCAAAAAGTACCGGCCCATTTTTGGGAATGTTTTCCCAACCGGTATATCGAATGTTTCTATAAAAACAACGAAAGCAAATGCGAGAATAAAAACGCAGCAAGACATACAACAATGAGTTGCGTTCAATCTCTTTTTTTGAACTGAAAAGATACACTACAAAAGAACAATTAAAAAGTGTTTGCTTAATCTAAGGGTTTTTTTGACCAGGAATAGGAAAGTCCCAAACCCGATACGATATGCCAGATTCCCCACCAGGCTGTGATGAAAAGCATACCGCCTATGGCCATTTCGGGAGGAAATATTTTGGGATTAAACAACAAGGCCAGGCCCAGGCCAGAATTTTGAATACCTGTCTCTATAGTTATTGCTCTACGTTCTTTGCGATTTACACGGAGTAAAGAGGCAAATGAAAAACCTGTAAGCAAGGCCATTCCATTATGTATAAGAACAATAAGGAAGATCCATTGGATATGCTTCAGAAACAGGTCAAAATTGTTGGAAAAAGCCATTACGACAATCAACAAGAAGAGCGCCATAGAGGCTTTACGAAATGTAGGGGATATTTTTTTTGAGAATTTCGGAAAGAAATGGGTACACAACAAACCCAAAGTCAAAGGAATTCCCAAGAGTATAAAAATCGTATAGAACATTTGGCCCAATGGAATAAAGATGGGTTGCAACAAATTGTCGGAAGCTTTAGCCATATAATCCACATATAAACCTCCGTATATTTTAAAGATCAAAGGCGTCATAAAAATGGCAATAGCGGTGTTGACAGCAGTCATACTGACCGATAACTCCGTTTTGCCTTTGGCCAGATTGGTCATAAAGTTTGAAATATTGCCTCCCGGACAGGCCGAAACCAGAATCATTCCCATGCTGACAGTAGGTGTGAGCCATTTATGGAAAATAATAATGAGTAAAAAAGTCACCACAGGCAGCAGTATAAGTTGGGAAACAAGCCCTGTTATCAGCGCTTTGGGTTTTACCAATACTTCTTTGAAAACGCCCAGACGAATATCCAGGGCAACTCCAAACATGATTAAAGCTAAAATACTATTTACCAGGTGAGTACCCGCGGCAGAGAAGTTAATGGTCACTTGATCCAGGACCGATAAAGATTCGAACATAAGCTTATATTTAATTTTCTCTATATAAAACAAGCTGCTAATTTAAGTAATTAATGTGTATCCCCAACAAATCTTTTTAGTAATTTTGCGCCTTCAAGAAAATTTTAGATTAAAAAACAATGGCAAAGGAATTGAAGGAATTGTGCTCTCGCAGCGAGAATTATTCACAATGGTATACCGATTTAGTCAATAAAGCTGATCTGGCAGAAAACTCTGCCGTCAGAGGTTGTATGGTAATCAAACCCTATGGATATTCCATCTGGGAAAAGATGCAGGCTCAATTGGACAAAATGTTCAAGGAGACCGGACACCAAAATGCCTATTTCCCTTTGTTTATTCCCAAGTCGTTTTTGAGCCGTGAAGCCGAACATGTGGAAGGTTTTGCCAAAGAATGCGCCGTTGTAACCCATTACAGGTTGAAGAAATCTACTGATGGAGACCAGCTGATAGTAGATCCAGAAGCCAAACTCGAAGAAGAACTGATAGTAAGGCCTACTTCGGAAACCATTATTTGGAACACCTATAAAGACTGGATACAATCTTACAGAGATTTGCCCATTTTGTGCAATCAATGGGCTAATGTGGTTCGCTGGGAAATGCGCACCAGGCTGTTTTTGCGCACCGCCGAATTTTTGTGGCAGGAAGGCCATACTGCCCACGCTACCAAGGCAGAAGCAGAAGCAGAAGCATTGACAATACTGAAATTGTACGCTGATTTTGCCGAGCAATACATGGCCATGCCGGTACTTAAAGGTGTAAAGACCGCTAACGAGCGTTTTGCAGGTGCGCTGGAAACCTACACCATCGAAGCCCTGATGCAAGACGGCAAGGCTTTACAATCGGGCACTTCGCACTTTTTAGGACAAAACTTCGCCAAAGCTTTTGATGTTACTTTCCTGAATAAAGAAAACAAACTAGACTACGTTTGGGCTACGTCATGGGGAGTTTCAACACGCTTAATGGGAGCCCTGATTATGTCGCATTCCGACGACAACGGGCTAGTTTTGCCACCTGCACTGGCGCCTTTCCAGGTCGTAATCGTTCCCATCTATAAAAATGCCGAACAACTTAAAGAAATTGATGAGAAAGTAGCCTCTTTAATGTTGAAATTAAAAGAGTTAGGCATTAGTGTACGTTACGACAACAACGACAATAAAAAACCTGGATGGAAATTCGCCGAATACGAACTCAAGGGGGTTCCCGTACGTCTGGCCCTGGGAGCAAGAGATTTGCAAAACAACAGCATAGAAGTAGCCCGCAGAGACACTCTAAGCAAGGAAACCCGTTCGATGGAAGGTATTGAACTTTATGTAAAAGAATTACTTGACGATATCCAGCAGAACATCTACCAAAAAGCTCTGGACTTCCGCACTAAAAATACTTTTGAAGTGAATTCCTACGATGAATTCAAGGAAAAAATAGAAGAAGGGGGCTTTTTATCCTGTCACTGGGACGGCAGTTCCGAAACCGAAGAGCGGGTTAAGAACGAAACCAAGGCAACCATCCGCTGTATTCCTTTGGATGGAGACCAGACTCCGGGTACCTGCATTTTTAGCGGCAAGCCTTCGGCCCGCCGGGTGATTTTTGCCCGGGCTTATTAAATCTTATTTCTTCAGATCTGATTCGTTCAGGCTTTTGATAATTTGAGCGGCAATGCGCTCTGCAAACAACTGTCTTAGCTCCAATAGATTATTAAAGCTTTCACGGTAGCCCAGGCCAACTCCCTGGGTGGTCATGGCCGATTTAAAGTAACGACTGTCGTTGGAACGATTGAACATTTTCAACCTCCAGCGTCCGGACTGTGAGAATTTGTACTCCAGGTCAAAGTCGCCGATGAATTGGGTATTGTTATTGACCAGATCTTCGCGGGATCCAATATTACCATTGATAATTAACCTGTTGTCCATCAGCTGACTGCTCATCGCTAACTGCCATTCTCCCAGGCCTTGTGCTACAAGATCGTCGTAACGGTAATTGAAGTCAAAAGTCAGGAAGGAAGAACCCAGTGCCTGATAAATCATATTATTCAACTGACTCGAAAGCGACGAGAGGGTAGCACCTACAACGGCATTTACGTTATTATTGGTTTGGGCCAGCGAATTTTCGGCTGCGGTAAAACGATTTAACAGCATCAAATAGACAATTTGCCGGTTAAGCATTTCATCTGTGTTGATTACGTTCATAACCCGGCGTTTCAATTCCTCGTCAGCCGAAGGAAAATCCAGTCCCAATTGTATAGTGGGATGTTGCAGTTCACCGGTTAACAACAAGGTACAGTTGACCGGAATACTGCTGCGATTCAAATTTAAAGAAGCTATTTCGGCTTCGTCCAGTAAATCGCTAAGCGACACATTTACCACCGAATAAATGGCGTTAATATTCATATCGGCTTCCAGGGGATCGCCGGAGAAATTGATGGTGCTTCCATTTAAAATATTAAAATCCCTTCGTAAAAGGTCCTGAATAATAAACTGATAACTGCCCGATTCCAAGGTGTAACGTCCGTATAACTCAATATCGCCGGTATTGTTGTAAACCAGTCGGATGCTGCCGGTTCCGCGCCCTCTGATTTCGTCTCCGGTACCGGGATTGGTTACCAAAACGATTTCGGCCGAAGGCGTAGCCTCAATCTGCAGGTTCAAATTAAGCCTCGAAGCGGAAGCTTCTGCTGTCTGCCGTACAATAGGTATCAACAAGTTCTGCTGCTCTTGAATACTATCTTTTTTAGGCTCTTTGTCCCTGTCAACAAATTCTATAAAACTGTAATCGCTGACCTCAGATTCTTCAAGCAGGGTTATGGCAAAACTGCTGCGCTCGTCGGTGCGCATATTGATATCCATCTGTATGTCTTCCAGGGGACCGTTCAACATAGCCGTACCGCTGGCATACACTCTGCCGTAGAATGGTTCGGCATAGGAGGGTTCAATATCAAAAACCTTAAGTTTATCCGTTTGTATATTCAGATCCAAGGCAATATCTTCAAAATAATTATATCTGATGGCTCCGTTAATTATCGCAAGATTACCCTCGCTGTCTCTTGCATTGATACTATTAAAAAAAATACCCTGAGGCGTCAGGTGTATGGAATCGTTGAAATAGTAATTGCAATGGAGCAAGTCCACTCCGATTACTCCCTCTTCCACGTAACAATCACTTTTAACACCAACCTTACGGTCGCTAAATGTGCCGGCAATCTCAACAAATCCGCTGCCGTAACCATCAAGATTTTCAATGACATCATCAATAAAGCTTCCTATAAATGAGAGTCTTGCTTTTTGTGCATCTATCCATAAATAGATAGAATCGGCCGCCGGAAATATACCCCCCCGGGCTTTGGCAATCTGTAATCCTCTGTCAAATAGGATGCCGCTCATTTCTATACCGGAAATCTCCTCATTCCAGCTTGAATTAAAATTCAGATCTCCCAGAACTGCTTTATTCAGAGAAAAATTTTCGGCACTTAAAGAGGCATTTAGTTTGGGTTCTTCAAACAAGTTGATAATTTGCGCCGCACCGCTGATATTACCTCCTAAACGCACAGACTCTTCATTCTGAGGTAATAACTCAAATATATAATCTAAATTCACCTTGTTCAAATCAATCCAAAACTCATCTTCGTTATTATCAGACAGTGTACCGTCAAGTTTAATGTATTGATTGTTGTGATGAACAAGAAAATTATCGACCATCAACTTTTTTCCATCCCATAGTAAACCGGAGGATTCCATTCTCCACAAAGAATCTCTCAACACAAGCTCCGAAGGATTGAAGCTGGAATATATGCTCAATGCGGATTTCGGATTCTCCCGTTCAAATCGCATAATATTGCTCAAATTAATTTTGTATACTTCTCCGGTATCGCTATGCCAATAAGTGTCCCAAAATAACTCATTATTCAAGGCCCTCGCTATAAAATCCACATTAATACTGCTGGTATCTTCCCTTTCAAGTATTCCGGTAAAACGCCATTGCAAGGAATCTGACGGATTCTCAAGCGTGCTTTGCACTGACCGGAGAGCTATTCCGTCAAAAACAATGGCCTCTGTATTGAGTTTGAGAGCAAACTTATCTGTCTCATCTCTGAAAAATCCTTCAAAAGACAGGCCTGATGGCAAACTCAATGGCAGACCCAAGGCCCGGGATAAGCTTCTGGTATCGTTAAGCTTAAAACGGAAGTCGTAGTTATTTCCACTGTGTATTTCCTCATATTTAGCGATCCGCAGGGCAGGGAAGTAGCGTTGAAATGCCTTGTTGCGAGCATCCTCCAATACAGTTGTTATATCAATTTCTCCATACATCCAGCCTTCGAGAAGATCGGATTTAAGTAATAAGTAACGTTCACCCTTATTGTCGCCGCTCAAGGCATAGAAATTGTCCAGTTCAAACAATTCATCGTTGTTTTCGAATTGCAATGAATCAATATTTATACGCCCTCGCAGCACTTCAGGCGTATTGCCTTTTAAATCGGCCTGCATATTGAAAGAAAGCGCTGAACCATGCTCGTTGTCAGCCGACAACCAATTTAAGCTGTGTAAATCTATGCGGTCGGCTTTCAGATTACAATTGATGGTGGCCTCGTCACCCAGATCATTCAGTGTTACTGCTAAATCCAACAAACAATTTTTATCCCTTGAGTTCAGATTTGCCCGGTAATAACCATGGCCGTTGTAATAGGCATCCAATATAACATTATGATAAGTGTAGTTATTTATTTGCAGGCTTTTGAATGCAGCGTTTAAATCAGCAATAGGTGGATCATTACCAGCTTTTTTTCCGTTTATGTTTATTTCGAAAGCTGTTCTTCCCAAGGCAATACGACTATCAAATAAATTGTTTAAGGCATAGGAATCAGAATTTAAATTCAGATTGAAATCATAAATTGCATCCAAAGCAGAATATTCCACTTGTGCCAGTATCGACAAATTTCCCGGATCGGCCAACAGTTCGCCTGTCAAAGTCCAGTTCTCGGGCTCCAGAGCCACTAAACCACAAAAATCCAAAGCTCCCAGCTTGTAAACTACTTCAGGTATTACATTGTCTTCGATAGAAAAAACATGTTGCAGCAAGCGTATGGCCTCCGGTTGCAGATGTAAAAAGTCAACATTAGAAAGCAATTTAAACTGATTCTCATTCCTGATTTCATTTATGTTGACGTTGCCATTGAAGTACACTACGCTATCCATTTGAAAACGAAGCTCGTTCATCTCCAGGTTGTTTTCTCCGCCACTAAGGGTAAAAGCCAAATCAGCATTGCTGTTTTCAAGTTGCAAATTAGCTGGTAGAAAAGAGTTGATATCAGAAAAATGCAGAGACAAGTTCATCGCGACCGGATCTTTTAATACAAAGAATTCTGGCTGGCCTTCTGAATTCGTATCATAACTAAGTTTCAGACTATCCATTTCCAAACTCGATTTTGGTAATACTAAGCTAAAATTATCCAATATGAGGTTCTGTTTATCAAGTATTACTCTTAATAGCAAGTCGTTAATGACAAATCCACCGCTTTCCTCCATGGAAAAAGAGTTAATAATCAAGCTTGGAGGAGCCTCTTGGGGAATCTCAGCCGATAGTTTAGTACTCAGTTTCTGTATCGCTATGTGATTTACATCGAATCCTTTTTTATCTGCCTGATTTGGTTCCATGGACAAATCAACTGCAGTAATGACATCATAGCTGAAGGAACAATCTTTCAATAACAGAGAAGATATACTGAAGGAATTGAAGATTTGACGCTCGGTTTTGAAAAGTTTGTCAAGATAGGTTATATTCAGTGGGCTGTCGTGGGAAATCCGGTAGAGTTGTAAATCCGCCTCTATTAGCCTAATGTTAGAAAAATCCAACTGCCTGTGTAATAACAGGGGCAGAGTTCGCACATCCATATCCAGTCTTTCTGCATGAAAAAAGACTTGTCCCAAACTATCAGCAAAGCTAAGCCCCTCAAACTGAATGAGGATGCTCTTGTCAATGTGAAAATGAAATGAATCAAAGTCAGGCTCCAGATTATATTCCAAAGCCAACACTTTGGCATAATGCTGTAACAGCCTGTACTGAAACTTGTTGTTATTCAGCAAAAGCAGCGGCAATAGAATGATTGCCAACAACGCAAATAGCCAATAAAAACCTTTCTTTTTCAAGCGATAAATTGTATTTTTGCAGGCCCTTACTCAGAGGGCTATAAGCTGGCAAAAATAAGAAAATCTATGAAATCTGCATACATTCTGGGGATAGAATCTTCCTGCGACGATACTTCTGCTGCTGTTTTAAAAGATCGTAGCCTCTTGTCCAACGTCATTGCCAGTCAAAAAATTCACGAAGCCTATGGCGGTGTTGTACCCGAACTGGCCTCCCGTGCCCACGAACAAAACATAGTTCCAGTGGTAGACCAGGCCATTAAACAGGCAGGAATAGACAAAAAAGAGCTCAGCGCCATCGCCTTCACCCTGGGCCCCGGCCTGATGGGTTCCCTGCTGGTTGGTACTTCTTTTGCCAAAGGATTGGCCCGTTCACTCGATTTGCCGCTGATTCAGGTTAATCACTTACAAGGGCATATTTTGGCTCATTTTATCCGTATCGAAGGGAAGGATAAACCAGAGCCCAAATTTCCGTTTATCTGTCTGCTGGTTTCGGGAGGAAACTCTCAATTGGTGCTGGTGCATTCAGTCAAAGAGATGGAAATCATAGGACAAACTATAGACGATGCCGCAGGAGAAGCTTTTGACAAATGCGGTAAAATGCTGGGTCTGGATTATCCGGCCGGGCCGCAAATAGATCGTTTGGCGGCTATCGGAGCTCCTGCCGCCTTTCGTTTCAGCAAACCACAAATTCCGGGTTTGGACTACAGTTTCAGCGGACTTAAGACCTCTTTCTTGTATCGTTTGCGCGATGAAATGGCAACAAACGGAGACTTTATCCGTGAGCGTCAGGCCGATTTATGTGCATCCTTGCAGGCCACTATTGTGGACATCTTGATGGATAAACTCATAAAGGCAAGCAAAGAATTCAACATTAAGGAGATAGCTTTATCCGGAGGCGTATCAGCCAATTCAGGCTTGCGCAAGGCTGTCGAAGAAACAGCACTAAAAAAAGACTGGACCATTCACCTTCCTCCTTTGTCATTTACCACCGACAATGCCGCTATGATTGCTGTTGCCGGTTATTATAAATATTTAGAGCAGGATTTTTGCGGAATGGACGCAACGCCCTATTCCAGAGTCAGTATTTAAATTATACCATATGGACACCCCGTTCACACCGGCCTTCAAGAACGTTGAAATAATCACAATAGGTGACGAAATTGTCAATGGACAAATAGTTGACAGCAATTCAGCCTGGATAGCTTCTTTTTTGAATCGTTCAGGATTTGAAGTGAATAAAATAACATCGGTTCCCGACAATGCACAGGCAATTTTTCAAGCTTTGGATTCAGCTCTGGCCGGTTCCGGAATTGTCTTGATGACAGGCGGTTTAGGCCCGACCAAAGACGATATTACTAAACATTGCCTTTGTACTTATTTTAATACTAAACTGGTTTTCAATCAGGCTGTGTACGACAATATGACGGAATTGTTCAACAAGCGGGGCTTGTGGGCCATTAACAGTTTTAACCGCTCACAAGCCGAAGTTCCCGAAGCTTGCACAGTCATTATCAACCGCAAAGGCACAGCAGCCGTCAGCTGGTTTGAACAAGACGGGAAAATTCTGGTCTCCATGCCGGGAGTTCCTCTGGAAATGATGTGGTGCATGGAAAAGGAGATAATGCCGCGCCTGCTAAGCAAAGTACAATCGCATCCTATCATTCAACGATATATTTGGGTAAAAGGCTACCCTGAGGCTGTCCTGGCAGAATTTATTTCCGATTGGGAAGATGCTCTGCCTCCTGAGCTCAAGCTGGCTTATCTTCCCCAACGTTCGGTAATGCTTTTGCGTCTTACCGCAAAGAATAGCGATGAAACCAGATTGAACGAACTTCTGGATTCTCATCTTGACAAATTGAAAAGTCTGTTGGGAACTGCCATTTTTGCCGAGGGGGTCAAAAGTCTGGAAGAAGCCCTGGGCCAGGTTCTCAGCAATAAAGGGCTTAGCCTTGCTCTGGCCGAAAGTTGTACTGGTGGAGCAGTGGGAGCCAGGCTAACCAGAGCTCCCGGCAGTTCAGCTTATTTTTTGGGCGGTATTATCAGTTATGCCAATCAGGTTAAACAGGAGCTGCTGGCTGTTCCTGAACTTATACTGCAGACCAAAGGTGCAGTGAGTAAAGAGGTGGCGGAAGCCATGGCTAATGGAGTCAGGATCAAATTAAAAAGCGATATTGGCATTGCCCTGAGCGGAATAGCCGGCCCCACAGGTGGAAGTATCGGAAAACCCGTCGGAACAGTCTTTATTGCCCTGGCCGACTCAGAACAAGTTATGTGCAGAAAGTTTGAATTTCAATCGGATAGAATAGGTAATATTGAGCAGGCAGTACATCAGGCTCTAATCTTATTATTAGATTATTTGTACCTGTAAATCTGATACTTAAGTCTGTTATTTTATTTTTATAAAATTTCTTGGCGGAATAGTTGGAAAATAATCAAAAAAAGCTGATCTTTGCAGCCGCAAAAAACTATTCTCTTGTTCTTCGCATACAGGTGGATAAAAAAGCAACAAAACACGACAAAACAACCAAATAATATACAGCGATGTCAAAAGTTTGTCAGATTACAGGAAAAAAAGCAATGATTGGCAATAACGTTTCTCACTCTAAGAGACGTACAAAACGCAAATTCAACGTCAATCTGTTTGAAAAGAAGTTCTATTGGGTAGAACAGGACTGTTGGATTGCACTGACCATTTCTGCAGCAGGATTACGCATTATCAACCGCAAAGGCTTGAATCAGGCTATCAAAAAAGCCGGAGAAGATGGCTTTCTGCGTTTAGAAGAAGTAAAAATACTTAATTAGGAGGAATACTCATGGCAAAAAAAGCAAAAGGCAACAGAATTCAGGTTATCCTGGAGTGCACGGAACATAAGGCAAGCGGTATGCCCGGAACCTCCCGTTACATTACTACCAAAAACCGCAAAAATACGACTGCCAGAATGGAATTGAAAAAATACAATCCCATACTCAAAAAAGTCACTGTACATAAAGAAATTAAATAAATCGACTCATGGCAAAGAAAACAGTTGCTACCCTGCGTAATGCCGGTAGCCGTAATACGGTGAAAGTTATAAAGATGGTGAAAGCACCCGAAACAGGATCCTATTCTTTCAAAGAAGAAATGGTACCCGTAGACAAAGTCAACGAATACCTGAAAAAATAAATCGGGCTTTTTATTTCGGACTATAAAGGTTGTTTTTTCACGAAAACAGCCTTTTTGTGCATATATAAGAAAGGAATGTAATGGGTATATTCAGTATTTTTTCAAAAGATAAAAAGGAAAAACTCGATCAGGGTTTATCCAAAACCAAGGAAAGCTTTTTCACGAAAATAAATCGTGCCATAGCTGGTAAATCAAAGGTAGATGACCAGGTACTGGATCAACTCGAAGAAATTCTGATTGGTTCAGACGTAGGTGTAGAAACAACTCTCAGGATTATCGAACGTATTGAAAAACGTATTGAAAAAGATAAATACGTTAATACTGAAGAGTTATACGCAATACTTCGTGAAGAGACAGCTGAATTACTTATAGAGAACGACCAGGAGGCTTCCAACGACTTTATAGTATCCGAAAACACTAAACCTTATGTAATTATGGTGGTAGGGGTGAACGGTGTTGGCAAAACCACAACCATTGGTAAACTGGCTCATCAATACACCCAACGGGGCAAAAAAGTATTCATAGGAGCAGCCGACACTTTTCGGGCTGCAGCCATAGAGCAATTATGTGTCTGGGGCGAAAGAGCAGGGGCTACTGTTGTCAAACAAGTTATGGGTTCAGATCCTGCTTCGGTGGTATTCGACACCCTCAGTTCGGCAATCAGCAATCAGGCTGATGTGGTACTAATAGATACCGCAGGCAGATTGCACAACAAAATCAATCTGATGAATGAACTGACCAAAATCAAAAAAGTAATGAAAAAGCTGCTTCCTGAAGCGCCTCATGAAATTTTGCTGGTCCTGGATGCCTCTACCGGACAAAATGCCTTTGAACAAGCCAGGCAATTCAGCCTGGCCACCGAAGTCAATGCTTTGGCCATAACCAAACTTGATGGTACAGCCAAGGGTGGGGTAGTGCTGGGTATTTCCGATCAATTCAGAATTCCTGTAAAGTACATTGGATTGGGCGAAGGCATTGACCATTTGCAGATATTCAACCGCAAAGAATTTGTTAACGCTCTGTTTGGCAGCCAATTCTGATGAATAAGGAGACTCCCAAAACAGCTAGCCTTATCTCGCTGGGCTGTTCCAAAAACCTGGTGGATTCAGAACAATTATTGTATCAGCTTCAAGCAGCCGGTTATCGAATTAAACACAATTCCGACGATATCGAAGGAGGAGTTGTCATTATCAATACCTGTGGTTTTATTCAGGATGCCAAAGAAGAATCCATCGAAGTAATTTTGCAGTATGCGGCAGCACGTAAACGCGGAGATATAAGCAAACTTATTGTAATGGGCTGCTTATCTGAGCGTTATATGAACGACCTTGAAGCAGAGATTCCAGAAGTAGATGCCTATTTCGGTAAATTTAATTGGCAAAACATACTAGCCGAACTTGGCGAAGAATACCGTAAGGCAGACAAAAACAAACGCATCCTGACGACACCATCTCATTATGCCTACATAAAAATTTCCGAAGGTTGCAACCGCAATTGTTCCTTTTGCGCCATTCCTTTGATAACCGGCAGACATCTTTCCAAAAGCATCGAAGATATTGCTCAGGAAATCAGAGATTTGACTCAGAATGGTGTCAAAGAATTTCAACTGATAGCCCAGGATTTGTCTTATTACGGCAAAGATCTGTATAAAGAATACAAATTGGCCGAACTTATCGAAACTATTTCCGATATTCCCGGCGTAGAATGGCTGCGTCTGCATTATACTTATCCGCAACATTTTCCTTACGATATACTTCCCCTAATCCGTGAACGCGAAAATGTCTGCCATTACCTGGATATGGCCCTGCAACATTGCAGCGATGAAATGCTCCAAAAAATGCAGCGCCGAATCGATCATAAATCCACCTTAGCCCTAATAGAACGCATCCGACGTGAGGTTCCGGGCATTCATTTGAGAACCACTCTGATGGTGGGACATCCCGGCGAAAGCGAGGATGATTTTCGAGCACTTAAACAATTTGTACGCGAGCTCAGATTTGAGCGTATGGGTGCCTTTGCCTATTCAGACGAAGAGGGCACCTACGCCCATCGGCATTATACTGACGATGTTCCTCAGGAGATCAAACAAGCCCGGCTGGATGAACTTATGGGCATACAACAAGAAATTTCCGCTTCCTTAAACCAAGCTAAAATAGGGCAGGTTCATCGGGTCATCATCGACAGGGAAGAACCTGATTTTTATATAGCCAGAACCCAATTTGATTCTCCCGAAGTAGACCCCGAGGTCTTTATTGATAAAACACAAACACTGACTATCGGTGAATTTTATGATGCCTACATTTATGATGCAGGAATGTATGATTTGTACGGTAAAATTCAACCCTAATTAAAATCTATCAGCATGAGCAGATTATTTGTACTGATTATTAGTCTTTTAATAAGTTTGCCCTTCTCGGCACAAAATACTTCCCTGGGCGCTACCCAAAACCTTGCCCAAAGTGAAACCTCTGTCAAAACCTGGAATCTGTATGGTTTTGTTCGCAGCGATTTTTTTGCACAAAACCGCAATACGCGCACCGCCGTTCTGGATTTGTTCCCGCTTTATCCAATGCCAGAATACCTGAACGGAATAGGAGAGGACCTCAACAACAGCCCTTCGGCCGGCCTGTCAAGCATTACTACCCGCATGGGATTAAAATTCAACTCTGCAGGTATATTGGGAGCTAAAAAACATACAGGCATTATTGAAACGGACTTTGGAGGCAGTTCCGATTATATTTTAATGCGTATACGCAAGGCATACAGTCAGTTAGATTGGGAAAACAGTCATTTAATAGTGGGGCAGACCTGGCATCCGCTTTTTGTAGAACATTTAATGCCAAACGTGGTATCCTTGAATACCGGAGCCCCTTATCAGGCATTTAACCGCAGCCCGCAAATACGCTATAATTACAGGAAAGAAGACTTTAACCTGACGGCAGCTGTCGTATATCAATTAATGTATGCCTCTTCGGGGCCTAAGGGTAAAAGCATTCAATATCAAAAAGATGCGGTCATTCCCAATCTTTTTTTTGGAGCTGAGTACAACAACGGCAAGCTGATTGCAGGCATAGGTGGAGATTTCAAAGCCCTCCGTCCGGAAAGAACCTATAAGGATATTGCCGATATTGAACACATAAATACCAAGTTATTAAACACCTACTCAGGCACAGCCTATCTGATGTATACTCACAACAAGTTTATGCTTATGAGCAAAACCCTGCTGGGCCAAAACTTGAGCGATCACAGTATCATTGGGGGCTATATTATCGATGATAAACATAATTATCTGGCTTTAAATAGTTTAGCCAGCTTTGCACAGATACAATACGGTAAGCTTCATCAATTGGGCCTTTTTGGAGGATATTCAGCCATACTTGGCAGCACAAAATCGACAGAGGAAGTTAATTACGATTTTTACGGCTTTGGTGCTGAGTTGATTCCTTCCAACAACAGCCAATACCAGTATATCAAAGATATGTTTCGTGTTATGCTGACTTATACCTACAATCCCCAAAATTGGCGCCTGGGTTTAGAATTGGAGTATAATGCAGCCAACTGGGGAGACCTGAGTAAAAATTCAATCAATCAATTCAAAATTTCTGCCAAAGACTATACTGCAGCGTATCGCTTGCACGCAATAGTGATGTATTTGTTTTAATCAGAAGACTTTAGATTATACATTTAACTATTGACTGATAATCGTAAAAGCTGTCTCAAAAGGAGGCAGCTTTTTTTTATGATCATTGAACTCTTATTTCTATTCAACATAATATTAATTATGGGCAATTTTTATCCGAGTACCATCCGGACTGAATGTTGGATAATAAAAAAGGTGCTCCTGACAGGAACACCTTTTAATTGTATGTTTTATTCGAATTTCAAAAATTAACGACCCTGCTTCATAAGAGCATCCATTTCTTCGTATTTCTTTTCATAACCCTTGCCCAGATTATAATAAATACCTCTCAGAGCAATAATATAATCTCTTTCCTCCGGATTCAGCTCGTGTGCTTTTTCCATATACGGTAAGGGTTTTTCAAATACTGCTTTCATTTTGGCTTTTTCGCGACGATATACCCTGTCGTCCCTGATGGCATTGACACGGTCCAGTTCTTCGACGGCAACGTTGTAGTATATACGGCCAACGTTCCCTAAAGCCGGTTCAAAATTAGGATCAAACTCAATAGCTCTCAGAAAACAGAGCTCGGCTTCCTTAAGATTCTTTTCACTCTCGTAAATACGACCTTTCACGTCCCACAAGGTGGCATTAAGCGAATCTTCTTCGATGGCTTTGTCTATCCAGATCAAGGCTTCGGCTAAGTCGTTTTTATTTAAATAAATGTTAATAAGACTGCGGGCATAAAAGGGATTTTCCGGGAATTTCTGAACTCCTATCTTATACATTTCCAGTAAGTTGACAGAATCTTTCAAACGACCGTACTCATAAATCAGGAATTGATACATATCTTCCTGAGGTTGATACACATCCAGTAGCATGCTGAAGTATTTTATGGCCGTTTCAGAATCTCCGTCCTGAGAAGCTGAGGCTCCGCAATAATACTGGATGTCGTCTATCATTGTATCTTTCTGATAACCCATTCTTTCTTCTTCGGTCCAGAATTGCAGATTGGGATAATCCAGATAATACTCAAACATCTTGATGGCATTTTGATAATCCTGTTTTTTAAAATAAAACGAGCCGGAATTTATAAAACCATTTTGCATGGCTTTGACCATTTCGGTAATGTATTTTCGAAATTTTGGTTTCACTTTTCCCTTGGCATTGGGCATTTGATCCAGGGAATCGGCAATTACAAAACTATCGTAACTTTTAGCCAGAGATTGTGCCATTAATTCTCCATCGGCTTTGGCACCATTCCATTCTTTCTTTTGTTCCTGATCAAACAATTTGTAATATATCTTACCGGCAGTAAACCAGGTATCAGCCATTGTTTTTGAAACGGAATCCCTTAGTGCCGGTTCAATGGCTTCTCTGGCTTCAACTAAATTAGGCGTTTCAGCATTAAGCCTGGCTTTGGCCTTACGCACATTTTTCATTTGTGCGTAGGTATTACATCCACACAATAAAAGTATGGCTGTAAACAATAAAGCAATCTTTTTCATTTGAATCATTTTTTAGTGTTGTTGATGTTTTATATACAAATATACATCAGAAATTTATTTTATCAATAGACGAGTTTTAATTCTCATCTGTTGCCTGTTGATTATCATTTGCTGAAAATTGTTCTTGATCAGGAAGAAATTGATCTTCGTCGGAATTGTTTTGATCATCCATTATCGACTCCTCCTCTTCTTTTTCGGAACAAACTTTGCAAACAGAACCGATCTGGTCGTTGTGTTTTTCCAGATTAATCAGACGTACGCCCTGAGTGGCTCTACCCATGATACGGATATTGGCCAGGGGCAGCCTGATAACAATGCCGGACTTGTTAATAATCATTAGATCATTATCGTCGTTTACCGACTTAATGGCTACTAACTTTCCGGTCTTATCGGTGATATTCAGCGTCTTAACACCTTTACCTCCCCGGTTGGTGATACGGTAATCCTCCACTTCGGAACGTTTGCCGTAACCTTGTTCGGAAACCACCATTATGCTCTCGTTTTCAGCAACAATAATCATTCCGATGACTTCGTCCTGACCATCCTCATCAATGTGCATACCGCGCACGCCTGTTGCCGTGCGACCCATAGGTCTGACGTTTTTTTCGTGGAAGCGTATGGCTCGTCCGTTTCTGTTTGCCAGTATTATCTCGCTGTTTCCGTCGGTAAGACGAACCTGAATAACCTGATCGTCTTCTCGTATGGTAATGGCATTTACACCATTGTTTCTGGGTCTTGAATAGGCTTCCAGCGGAGTTTTTTTGATCACACCTTTTTTAGTCGCAAAAATCAGGTTGTGTGATTCGTTGAATTCCTTGTCATCCAGCGCAATAACCCGAATGAAGGCATTTACTTTGTCTTCTCCGTCAATACTTAGCAAATTTTGAATAGCCCGGCCTTTGGAATTTTTGGAACCTTCGGGAATCTCATACACCTTAAGCCAATAACATTTCCCTTTTTGGGTAAAAAACATCATGGTGTTGTGCATGGTAGCCGGATAAATGTATTCCACGAAATCTTCGTCGCGGGTTTCGCTCCCCCGGGAACCCACCCCACCACGGTTTTGAGATCTGAAATCAACCAAAGGTGTCCGCTTTATGTAGCCCAGATGCGAAATGGTGATAATCATTTGATCATCCGCATAAAAATCTTCCGGATTGAAGTCCTCAGAGGCGTAAATGATTTCTGAACGTCTGGAATCACCGTATTTATTTTTAATTTCGAGCAATTCTTCCTTGATGATGTTCATTCTTAAACTCACATTGGACAGGATTTCTTTGTACCAGGCAATCTTTTTGGTTAGCTCTTCAAATTCCCGGTGCAATTTGTCTACTTCAAGGCCGGTAAGCTGACGCAGCCTCATTTCTACAATAGCCCTGGCCTGAAGATCACTAAGATCAAAGTTTTCCATAAGTGCTGCTCTTGCATCTTCGGGAGAATTGGAAGCCTTGATAAGAGCAATGATACGGTCAATGTTGTCGCAGGCGATGATCAAACCTTCTAAAATATGAGCCCGTTTTTCGGCTTCGTTCAGCTCGTACTGGGTTCTGCGGTTCACCACATCATGTCTGTGGTCTACAAAATGGCGAATCAGGTCTTTGAGATTCAACATACGGGGACGTCCGTGCACCAGGGCAATGTTGTTTACACTGAAAGAAGACTGCAAAGCCGTCATCTTGAATAGTTTATTGAGAACAACATTGGAATTGGCATCGCGTTTGATATCCACGACAATACGCATTCCGCTGCGATCCGATTCATCGTTAACGTTAGAAATGCCTTCAATTTTTTTGTCAACGGTGAGATCGGCAATACTTTTTATGAGTTCCGCTTTGTTGACCAGATAGGGAATCTCACTTATTATGATTTTATCGTGTTGCGGACCGTTTTCGATATCGGCTTTGGCGCGAATCACAATTCTGCCCCTTCCGGTCTCAAAAGCTTCCTTCACTCCCGAATAGCCATAAATGTAGCCACCTGTGGGGAAATCGGGAGCTATGACGTATTTCATCAATTCCTCTATGCTGATATCGTTGTTATCAATATAGGCAATAGTACCATCCACAATTTCCGATAAGTTATGCGGTGGCATATTGGTAGCCATACCTACAGCAATACCGGAGGCTCCGTTTACCAGAAGGTTCGGGATACGAGTCGGTAAAACCGTCGGTTCTTTAAGAGTATCGTCAAAGTTAAGCTGAAAATCGATGGTTTCTTTGTCGATGTCCACCAACATTTCCTCGGCAATTTTACGCAAGCGGCATTCCGTGTAACGCATGGCAGCAGGGCTGTCACCGTCAACTGAACCGAAATTGCCCTGTCCGTCCACCAAAGGATAACGCATAGACCAGGTCTGGGCAAGTCGCACCATAGTAAAATAGACAGAAGAATCTCCGTGGGGATGGTATTTACCAAGGACATCACCCACAATTCTGGCTGATTTCTTGTAAGGTTTATCTGAATTATTACCTAATTCATTCATACCAAACAACACTCTGCGGTGTACCGGCTTCATACCGTCACGTACATCGGGCAAGGCTCGGGAAACAATGACTGACATAGAATAATCTATGTAGGAAGATTTCATTTCTTCTTCAATGTTAACCCTTATAACTCTTTCTTCATCAATCATTTGACAAAATTCTTAACAGTTAAAATAAAAACACGCTAATATAGCACATTTTAATAGACTGAGCAAAAAAAAACAGCAATAAATTCAAGGAATCAAGCTACTTTCAAAGCAATCTATACTGACATATTGTCCTTTGGCAAGTTTTTTGTTCATAGTAGGCAAATATTGATAGAAAACAAGTAATTTTGACCATGTAAATGTTTTACCAGAGGTCTTACATTTTGAACAGAAAGATTATAAAGATGAATACAAATAAATTTTCCAAAGATGTACTTGAGGTTTTAGGGTTTAGCAACGAAGAGGCCCGAAGACTGGGTAATGCTGTGATTGATCCTGAACATCTTTTATTGGGAATCCTAAGGGAAAAAAACAGCAAAGCGCTGATCTACCTGAGCAGACTCAATGTGGATGTCGCTTTTGTGAAGCAATCCATCGAAATGAAAATCAAGCAGGAAAAGATGATACAGGAACCTGTCGATTTACCCCTGAGTCCGTCTACCGAAAGAGTTCTCAAAATGGGCTTACTCGAAGCACACGGAATGAAAAGTGATATTATGGATACAGAACATATTCTTTTAGCCATCCTAAAAGAGAAAAACAATTTGGCGGCCAATGTCCTAAACAACGAAGGAGTACAATGGGATACCCTGCGAAGTCTTTTTTACGAAAAAAAATACCCAACCTCGGGACCTGAGTTTACCGACGAAGAAGACGATGAGGCCGAAGAATACGGTGCCGGCAACAAGCCCGACATTTTTCAGAAAACGCAGGACAGGCCAGGTGTAGGCAAGGACACTCCTGCTTTGGATAATTTTGGAAACGACCTTACAAAAGCCGCTCTGGAAGGCAGGCTCGACCCCATAGTCGGACGTGAAAAAGAAACTTTGAGACTGGCCCAGATTTTGAGCAGAAGAAAGAAAAACAACCCCGTACTCATTGGAGAACCCGGCGTGGGTAAATCAGCCATAGTAGAAGGTTTAGCCCTGCGTATAGTACAACGTAAGGTTTCACGCATGTTGTTTGACAAAAGGGTTATATCTCTCGACCTGGCCTCCATGGTCGCCGGCACGAAATACCGGGGACAATTTGAAGAACGGATGAAGGCCGTTTTGAACGAACTGCAAAAAAATCCGGACATCATATTGTTTATTGACGAAATCCACACTTTAGTCGGTGCCGGCAACGCCAGCGGCTCCATGGATGCAGCCAATATGCTGAAACCTGCTTTGGCCAGAGGCGAAATACAATGCATAGGGGCTACAACGCTCGATGAATACAGAAAAAGCATCGAAAAAGACGGAGCTCTGGAACGCCGTTTCCAAAAAATCGTTGTCGATGCCACTACTCTCGAAGAAACCTATTTGATTTTAAAAAATATCAAGGATCGCTACGAAGAGCATCACAACGTTACTTACTCGGACGAAGCCCTGAGAGCCTGTGTTCAACTCACCAACCGCTATATTTCCGACCGGAATTTTCCGGACAAGGCTATTGATGCTATGGACGAAGCCGGCTCCAGAGTGCATATTTCCAATGTACAGGTTCCCGAAAGTATAGAGTTGCTCGAAAAAGATATCGACGAGAACAACAGGCTCAAAGTGAAAGCCGTCAACGAACAAAACTTTGAACTGGCCGCTGATTATCGTGACAAAAGCAAAGATCAGCTCAAACAGCTGGCTATACTTAAAGCAGATTGGGAAGCCAAACTCACCGAAAACCGCCAGCCGGTAGACGACGAAAAAATAGCCGAAGTGGTGGCCATGATGTCAGGAGTTCCCCTGCAACGCATTGCTCAGGAAGAAGGCAGTAAGCTGCTCAAAATGAAAGAGGAGCTTAAAAGCCGGATTATTGGACAAGACACTGCTGTAGAGGCTGTTGTAAAAGCTATTCAACGCAACCGTGTCGGCCTGAAAGACCCTAATAAACCCATTGGTACTTTTCTTTTTGTCGGCCCTACCGGTGTAGGTAAAACTCATCTGGCTAAATTGCTTTCGGAAGCAATGTTTGATACCAGCGACGCTCTTATTCGCATAGATATGAGCGAGTTTATGGAGAAGTTCACAGTCTCCCGTCTGGTTGGAGCCCCTCCCGGATACGTAGGATACGAAGAAGGTGGCCAGCTTACCGAAAAAGTCCGTCGTAGGCCCTACTCCGTCTTATTGCTTGACGAAATCGAAAAAGCCCATCCGGATGTATTTAACCTGCTGCTGCAGGTAATGGACGAAGGCCGGCTGACCGACAGTCTGGGACGCAGAGTGGATTTCAAGAACAGCATTCTGATCATGACCTCTAACGTGGGTACTCGCCAGCTCAAAGAATTCGGCAAAGGCGTAGGCTTTGGTTATCCGGATTCCACTCAACAAAAAGATTATTCCAAATCATTGATACATAAAGCAATAACCAAGACCTTTGCTCCCGAATTTCTAAATCGTATAGACGACACGGTATACTTTGAACAATTGTCTAAGGAGTCTATATTGAAAATTATCGATCTGGAATTAAAATCCTTCCATCAGCGAGTAGCAAACCTGGGCTATACCTTGAGCATTACTCCTGAAGCCAAAAATTTTATTGCCGAACAAGGCTACGATGTGCAATTTGGTGCCCGCCCGCTGAAAAGGGCCATTCAAAAATACCTCGAAGACGAACTGGCCGAAGTGATCCTGAGTGAAAAATTCAAAGAAAACAAACACATATTTGTCGAATTAGACAGTACTGAAAACAAGATTCTTCTCTCGGACAAGATTGAAAAATAGATAAACAACTGCCAAAATTGCAGCCTTCTACAAAAAATGTCACTCCCTGGTGTTTGGCATTTTTTTTGTTCAAAGCTTATCTAAAAATAGCATTATTCATTCATTTTTATTGTATTTTAAATATAACAAATTATGCAAAAAGGACATATCGGGGTTACTACAGACAACATTTTCCCCGTCATCAAAAAGTTTTTGTACAGCGATCAGGAAATTTTTTTACGCGAAGTTATTTCTAATGCAGTTGATGCCACTCAGAAACTCAAAACCCTGGCTTCGGTGGGAGAATTAAAAGAAGAGCTCGGAGATTTATCCATTTGTGTAGCCTTGAACAGCAAAAACAAAACCTTGACTATTTCCGACCGGGGAATTGGCATGACAGCAGAAGAAATTGACAAGTACATCAACCAAATTGCCTTTTCAGGAGCAGAGGAATTCCTTGAAAAATACAAAAACGACGCCAATGCCATCATCGGGCACTTCGGTTTAGGTTTTTATTCCACCTTTATGGTGTCGAGCCGTGTGGAGATTGTAACCAAATCATGGAAAGAAGGCTCACAGGCAGTGCGCTGGAGCTGCGACGGATCGCCCGAATATAAACTGGAAGAAATCGAAAAAGACAGCCGTGGCACCGATATTATCCTGCATATTGATAATAAAGACTACCTGAAAGAAGAAAAAATAAGCGAGCTGCTCAATAAATACTGCAAATTCCTGCCAATACCCATAGTCTTCGGGAAAAAGAAAGAATGGAAAGAAGAAAAATACCAGGAAACAGATCAGGACAATCAAATAAACGATACCCAACCCGCCTGGACCAGGAAACCCAATGAACTCAAAGAAGAGGATTACCTGAAATTTTATAAAGACCTCTACCCTTTCGCCGAAGATCCATTATTTCACATTCACTTGAACGTGGATTATCCTTTTCATCTGACCGGTATTTTGTATTTTCCGAAAATCAAAAACAGCATCGAAATTCAGAAAAACAAAATTCAGTTGTATTGTAACCAGGTTTATGTGACCGATTCTGTAGAAGGCATCGTGCCTAACTTTCTTACCTTATTGCACGGAGTCATCGATTCGCCTGATATACCTCTCAACGTTTCCCGCTCATACCTGCAACACGACGATAACGTAAAAAAGATTTCCAATCACATTACCAAAAAAGTAGGAGATCGCCTGAAAAAGATTTTCAAGGACGAACGCAAACAATTTGAGGAAAAATGGAATCACCTGAAAATCTTTATACAATACGGCATTCTGACGGAAGAAAAATTCTGGGACTATGCCAAAGAATTCAGTCTGTTGCAAAATGTTGACGGCAAGTATTTTACATTCGAAGAATACAAAACCTTGATCAAAGAAGAGCAAACCGACAAAGACGGACAGCTTGTTTATTTGTATACCAGCGACAAAGAAACTCAGTACGCTTATATTGAAACAGCCAGGAATGCCGGTTACGATGTTTTATTCATGGACGGAGAACTGGATGTGCCTCTGATGCAACACCTGGAACAAAAATTCGAAAAATCGCGTTTTGTTCGTGTAGATAGTGATGTCATCGAAAATCTGATCCGCAAAAAAGACAAAGAACAACTTAAGCTGAGCGAAGAAGAACAAGATAGTCTGAAAAAATTGTTTACTGAACAATTGCCCCTGATAGATAAAGTACATTTCGAGCTTCAACTGGACAGCCTGGGCGAAAACAGCCTGCCTATTGTGCTGACACAAAACGAATTTATGCGTAGGATGCAGGACATGTCGAGCCTGCAACCAGGTATGAGTTTTTACGGCGAAATGCCGGTAAGTTACAGTATGGTCTTGAATACCGAGCATAAATTGATTAAAGCCTTGATAGGGAAAGAACTTGACGAAAAAAATAAAAATGCTGTCAATCAATTGATTGACCTTGCTCTCCTGAGTAATGGTATGCTTAAGGGTGAATCGCTTATAAAATTCGTTAAAAGGAGTTGCGAGCTGATATAAATAGAATAATTATCGTATTTTTGATAATTCTGTGTTACCAAATCTGCGATAATAAATGAGTTTTAAACGCCGCATACTTTTTGCCGTCTGCCTGAGCCTGGTTTTTTATACCCAGGCTCAGCGCGTTGGCCTTGTATTAAGCGGTGGCGGAGCCAAAGGCCTGGCGCATGTGGGCCTGATTCAGGCTCTTGAAGAGAACCAGATTCCCATTGACTATGTCACAGGTACTTCGATCGGGGCCATAGTGGGCAGCCTCTACGCGATCGGCTTATCGCCTGACGAAATGATGGCCATGTTTTTGTCGGAAGATTTTACCTACTGGTCTACCGGTACCATACAAACAGACGACATAGACTATTTCAGAAAAGGAGATCAAAGCCCAGAATTCTTTTCCACCTATCTTTCTCTGAGCGACAGCCTCTTGTCCAATCCCGGATCTTTGGTCCTACCTAGCAGCCTGGTGAATGCCAGCCAGCTTAATTATGCTTTCGTGCAGGTATTTAGTCAGTATACAGCCTTATGCAGAGGTGATTTCAACCGTTTGTTTATTCCTTTTCGTTGCGTTGCAGCCGATGTTCACAGCAAGCAAGCCATAGTTTTCAGAAAAGGCCGGCTGGAAGATGCCGTGCGTGCATCTATGAGTTTTCCCATGGTTTTCAATGCAGTTAGTATCGACACCATGCTTTTGCTCGACGGAGGCATCTACGACAATTATCCGGTGGAGCTTATGCAAAATGATTTTGGGCCGGATTTTATCATTGGTAGTAATGTGTCAGTAGTAAACAGCAAACCCGACGAAAACGATGTTTTTTCTCAAATTGAGCATATTATAATTCAACCCAACAAATTTGAACTTTCTCCCGATGAGTTTATTCAATTTAAGTTTGAGTTGAAAGATGTATCCCTGATGGATTTTAATAAAGCCATGGAAACCTATCAAAAAGGCTACGCTTTGGGCATTTCCATGATTGATTCCATCAAAAACAAAATCATTCGTAGAGAGCATCCTGATTCGCTGGCTCAAAGAAGAAAGGCTTTCAAAGCCAATGTTCCCGAACTGGTTTTTTACGAACTCGAAGTCAACGGGCTCAACGACCAACAAGAAGAATACGTACGCAAAATGATAGGCTACGACAAGGGTCGCCGATTCACACTCAAAGAATTCCGCAAAGCCTATTATGCCCTGATTACCGATACCAGAATATCACAGATCATTCCCAAAGTCACTTACAATCAGGACAATGAGATGTTCAGACTTAGACTGGATATTAAAACCGAAGAAAACCTGGTATTTGCCTTAGGCGGAAACATCTCTTCTACTACCTCTAATCTTTTATATGCACGTATAGGTTACCAACGTTTCGGGAAAGTGGCCACCTATTATTCGGCCGACGCCTACGTTGGCAGTATTCACAACGCTCTGAGATTAAACACTCGCTGGGATATGGTGGGCAAAATTCCCAGTTATCTGCAGGCCAGCCTTTCGGTGAGCAGTTTTAAGTTTTACGAAGGAGAAAAATTATTTTACGAAGAGTTGAGCCCCGCCTTTATCCAGGAAAGAGAAATCCTGTTCAGACTACGTTACGGACTGCCGGCTTTTGATCAGGCTAAATTTGAAATAGGTTATTCTGTAGGAAGAATCAGCGATTGGTATATGCAATCTTACCTAAGCAACATCACTCAAGCCAACTTTGACCGCAGCTACTACGATCTGTCAAATTTTTCTCTTCGACTGGAGAAAAACAATTTAAACCACAGGCAATATCCCACAGGAGGCAGTCATTACTATCTCTTAGGCCAATACCTGTTGGGTAAAGAATCCTATTCTTACCCCGATTCGGTGGGCAACCGCTTCAAGGAAGGTGAAAATCTGGGCTATTTCCAGGCTGCTGCTGCCTATGAAAGTTATTTTAATTTTAATAAAAATATTACACTGGGCTGCCTGATTAATGCTGTTTACAACAATAAAAGATCTCTGGATAATTACACTGCCAGTATCATACAGGCACCGGCTTTTAAACCTACCCCCTATACCATGAGTACTTTCAACGAAGCTTTTCGTTCCAACAAATACGCTGCCCTTGGACTGATGCCCATATGGACTATACGTCCTTTTCTGCACCTGAGATCTGAATTTTACAGCTTTATGCCCCTGGATGCTATTAAACGGGGACCCAATCAACAGACTATGATTAGCCGTTCACTCTCGAACACACAATTCCTTGGAGAGATATCCCTGGTGTTTCATCAGCCTTTTGTATCCATGAGTCTGTTTGCCAATTACCTGAGTTATCCCAAAAACAACTGGAATGCCGGTATCAACATTGGTTTCCTGATGTTTAATAAACGTCTGGTGGAATAGAAAATTAGAAGCCCGAAAGAATGCCCCGAATATTGTAAAAAACATTTAGGGGACAAATGTTGGGCAAAGATATACCAACAAAAAAGCCACCAAGCTGATTTACTGCCTGATAGCCTTATGTTGTTGTGGTAATTGGTGACCCCGACAGGATTCAAACCTGTAACCTTCTGATCCGTAGTCAGATGCTCTATTCAATTAAGCTACGGGGCCTTTTTTTAACGGGCACAAAAGTACATTTAAATATTGATCTGTACAATTTTTATACCTAATTTTTTGATTTGTGTTCAAAAAACTTTGTCTGCGCTGCTGTAGCTTTCTGCACCAAAGTCAAAATCATCTCCGGCTTGGTAATTGGCCCTGGAACTAATGATGGGCTGATCCTCGCCACTGAAGAAGGCATCGTCTTCGAGGTTGCTGAATTTGGCAAAATTGCTTCTGAATCGCAGCCGAATATCTCCGGTGGCTCCGTTTCTGTGCTTGGCAATGATAAGTTCGGCAATGCCCACCAGGCTGTTTTGGTTTTCGTCTTCCAGTATCCGATAATATTCCGGCCGGTGTATAAAAATAACCAAGTCGGCATCCTGCTCGATGGCTCCCGATTCCCGCAAATCAGACAATTGAGGCCTTTTGGCTTCATTTACAGGAACACCCATGGCTCCAGTGCGGTTGGTAGAAGCTCGATTCACCTGAGACAACGCAATAATCGGTATGTTCAACTCCTTGGACAAGGCTTTTAGTGAACGGGAAATGGTCATGACTTCTTCCTGCCTGTTACCGTACTTAATACCCTTAGCAGTGGCATTCATTAATTGCAGGTAGTCAATCATAATCAGTTTGATCTGATGTTCCCTCACCAATTTTCTGGCTTTGGTGGCAAATTCAAAAACGGAAAGACTCGGTGTATCGTCAATAAAAATGGGAGCATCGTAGAGTTCTTTAATTTTCTGGTCCAGTTGATACCATTCAAAATCCTGTAAACGACCGCTCTTTATTTTTTCCGCTTCAATTTCACAAACATTGACAATCAAACGATTAACCAGCTGAACATTGGACATTTCCATCGAAAAGATGGCCACAGACTGCTTATTGTCCACAGCCATGTTCCTTATCATCGAAAGAGCCAGAGCGGTCTTGCCCATGGCAGGCCTGGCTGCAATAATAATTAAATCGGAATTCTGCCAGCCAGAAGTAATCTTGTCCAAAGCATGAAAGCCCGATTCTATACCGCTCAGACCATCTTCTCTTTTGGCAGCCAGGTTGAGAATGTTTAAGGCTTCGTCAATAACAGGATTAATTTGAATTACGTCTTTTTTTAGATTTTGTTGGGAGAGCTTAAACAATTGTGCTTCTGCTTTTTGCATCAACTCATCCACATCCATGGCTTCGTCGTAGGCATCTCCCTGTATCTCGGAAGTGTAGCTTATCAAAGCCCTGGCCAGGTGTTTTTGGGCAACGATGCGGGCATGGTATTCCAAATGGGCAGTAGATACAACTTTAGAACTGAGTTCTGCCAAAAAATAGGCTCCCCCCACTTCATCCAACACCCCTTCTTGTTTGAGTTGTTCTTGAACAGTCAGGATATCAATCGGTCTTTGCTTAATGGCTAATTGTTGTATCGCCTTGAAAATATGTTTATGCCGGGGTTCATAAAAGCAATCCAAATTTAAAATCTCACTCACTTCCGAAAAAGCATCTTTTTCGAGCATCAAAGCACCTAAAACTGCTTCTTCAAGTTCAAGAGCCTGAGGTTGAAGCCGACCTATGTCTGCAACAACTGCAGGGGTTTTTTTACGGTTGGTAGTGGGTTTGTCCATCATTTTGAATTTGATGCTTTCAAAAGTACAGAAGAAATGCCTGATACCCAAATTTACTTATCAACATTCTTTTAACGGCAATCCCTACTGAGCAGATTGCAAAATCACTTAATCTGTTTATTTTTGCAATTCAATCCATTTTTGATTATGATTTGTTTTCCCAACGCCAAAATTAATCTGGGGCTGCATGTTCTGGAAAAGCGCTCTGATAATTACCATAACATCGAAACTCTTTTTTATCCCATAGGACTTAAAGATATACTTGAGTGCGTACCGCTCCATACGGCTAATGATCCAAGTATACAGCTGAGTGGAATTCCTGTCGAAGGAAATGCCATGGACAATCTGGTGATCAAAGCATACCGGCTGTTACAAAAGGACTTTCCCCTCGAGCCTGTAGAAATATTGCTGCATAAATCCATTCCGGCCGGATCAGGATTGGGCGGAGGCTCTTCGGATGCCGCTTTTATGCTAAAACTGCTCAACGACAGCCAGAAACTGGGACTTACAGCAACCCAACTGGAACAATACGCCGCAATATTAGGGGCCGATTGTGCCTTTTTCGTGCAAAATCGGGCTTTATTGGCTTACGATAAGGGAGATCGTTTTCAGGCAGTAGATTTGTCACTAAAAGGATTTTTTTTAATCCTGTTGATTCCGAAAAACATTCAGGTCTCTACCCGCGAAGCCTACGCCGGTATAAAACCGGCAATACCTCAATTTGCAATCAGTGATTGCATCTGTCTTCCGCCCGAAAACTGGAAAGACTGCCTGGTTAATGATTTTGAAAAAACAGTGTTTGCCCATAATCCGGACCTGGCCCTAATGAAACAAGCTCTTTATGAGGCAGGAGCCCTCTATGCCTCCATGTCGGGCAGTGGATCGTCTATCTTTGGCTTATTCAGGGCTGAATGTGATCTGCAGGATGCTTTTCCCGATTGCTACTACTGGTCAGAAAAGCTCTGATCATTCTTCTGTAAAAATATTTCATTACCTTTGTAGCCCTCCAATGTAAGGATGTTTTAGGTATTAATCTTATTAACCAATATGTTATGGCAAAAATAAAAGGGGCAGTGTTGGTGGATATCAACCGATGCAAAGGTTGTGAGGTGTGTGTTGACGCCTGTCCCTCCCAAGTGCTGGCACTGGCAAAAGATGTGAACGAAAAAGGATATAATTATGCTTATATGGCTCAACCCGATGCCTGTATAGGCTGTGCAAATTGCGCCTATGTTTGTCCGGATGGTTGCATCAAGGTCTATAAAATAAAACTTTGATTATGGAAGATATACATTTGATGAAAGGCAACGAAGCCATTGCACATGCAGCAATACGTTGCGGATGTGACGGATACTTTGGTTATCCTATCACTCCCCAGTCCGAAATTTTGGAAACACTCATGGAAGAACAGCCCTGGGATAGCACAGGAATGGTTTGTCTCCAGGCCGAAAGCGAAGTGGCCGCCATTAATATGGTATTTGGAGGTGCTTCCTGTGGCAAAAAAGTGATGACTTCTTCGTCCAGTCCCGGTGTCAGCCTCAAACAAGAAGGCATATCCTATCTGTGCGGAGCCGATTTACCTTGTCTGATTGTAAATGTAATGCGCGGAGGCCCGGGCCTTGGCACCATTCAACCCAGCCAGTCGGATTATTTTCAGTCAACCAAAGGCGGTGGACATGGAGACTATCACCTCATAGTACTTGCCCCCAACTCTGTGCAGGAGATGGCCGATTTTGTGGACCTGGGCTTTGATTTATCTTTTAAATACCGCATCCCCGCTCTTATTTTGACGGACGGCGTTATAGGACAAATGATGGAAAAACTCAGGTTACCTGCTTTCAAGCCTCGTGCCACGGACGAAGAGATTGCCGCTAAATGTCCCTGGTCTCTGAGCGGAAGAACCAACAAGCGCCCGCAAAACATCATCAGTTCTCTAGAACTGGATCCGGCCATAATGGAAAAAAGGAATCTGGAACGCCACGAACGCTATCGCAAGGTAGAAGCTGCCGAAGTTCGTTACGATACCTTTATGTGTGACGATGCCGAATTTCTGATCGTTGCCTTTGGTTGTGCTGCCCGGATTTGTCAAAAATCGGTAGAGCTTTTACGTGAACAGGGGATTAAAGCAGGGCTGCTGCGTCCCATCACTTTGTGGCCTTTCCCCTACAAAGCCATCGAAGGCTATTGTCGCCAGGTTCGTTCTATTTTGACCGTCGAGTTGAACGCCGGCCAAATGGTCGAAGACGTCCGCCTGGCAGTTGAAGGAAAAGTTCCGGTCAGTCATTATGGTCGTATGGGTGGTATAGTGCCGGCTCCCGAAGAAATTGTTGAAGCGCTCAAAAAAAACTTCTGATATGGATTTGCAAGGCTTAAAATACACTTTGTCCATTCTGGCCATTATGCTGGCAGTTGTATCCATAGTCTGTTATTTTTCCGGTCTGTTTTTCTGGTTTGCCGCCTCCGGTATTGCGGCAGTGCTTTGCAAACTGGCTGAAATCATTTTACGTATACGAAAAAAGAAATAATATGAACAATCCCATAATTGCACCCGAAAACCTGGTGTACGAAAAATCAAAACTAATCAAGGATAATGTGATGCATTATTGTCCCGGCTGCAGCCACGGCACTGTACATCACATTATAGCCGAAGTAATTGAGGAAATGGGCATGGAAGATAAAGCCATGGGTGTGGCTCCGGTGGGTTGCGCAGTCTTCATTTACAAATACATCGATGTGGATTTTGCTGAATCAGCTCACGGCAGAGCGCCTGCTTTGGCCACTGCCATGAAGCGTCTGCGCCCCGACAAACTGGTGTTCACCTACCAGGGAGACGGCGATCTGGCCGCCATTGGTACCGCCGAAACCATCCATGCCTGCAACAGGGGCGAAAACATTGCCATCATTTTCATCAACAATGGAATTTATGGAATGACCGGCGGGCAAATGGCCCCCACCACCCTGAACGCCATGAAGACTTCCACTTGTCCTTACGGAAGAAACGTAGCCTTAAACGGTTATCCACTCAAAATCACCAACTTGCTGGCTGAACTCGAAGGTACCTGTTACGTAACCCGTCAAAGTGTCCATACGGCCGTTGCAGTCAAGAAAACCAAAAAAGCCATCCGCAAAGCCTTTGAGAATTCCATGGAGGGCAAAGGTACCAGCATAGTCGAGGTTGTTTCTACCTGTAATTCGGGCTGGAAAATGAGTCCTGTGCAAGCCAACCGATGGATGGTCGAAAATATGTTTCCCTTTTTCCCCTTAGGTGATTTAAAAGACAAATAAAAATGAAAGAAGAAATAATTATTTCCGGCTTTGGAGGACAAGGCGTATTGTCTATGGGTAAAATCCTGGCTTATTCAGCCTTGCTCGAAAACAAAGAGGTCAGCTGGATGCCTGCTTATGGCCCGGAACAAAGAGGCGGAACGGCCAATGTTACTGTTATTATTAGCGATGAACGTATCAGTTCACCCATATTGAATTCTTTCGATACCGCTATCATTCTCAATCAGCAATCGATGGATAAGTTTGAACCCAAAATCAAGCCGGGAGGGGTACTTTTATACGATCCGCACGGCATTACCCGTGCTCCGGTGCGCAAAGACATCCAAATTCACACCATCGAAGCTATGGAAATCGCTTCAGATATGGATAACAGTAAGGCTTTCAACATGATAGTTCTTGGAGCTTACCTCAAGCTGCGAGCTGTCGTGCAACTGGAATCCGTCCTGGAAGGATTGAGAAAAACACTGCCAGCCAGACATCACAAACTTATTCCGATGAACGAAAAAGCCTTACAGGCTGGTATGAACAAAGTAGTTTAATACCAGGCATGGTCACTGTGAGACCTCCCAGGGTAAGGCGCACATAAAGAAAGAGGCTGTCTCGATTTTTTGAGACAGCCTCTTTCTCTATATTTGAAATAACTGCAACTTTTATTCTTAAAATTTATATGACAAGCCTACACCAAGCACTTCTTTAAACTGAAGTCTTGCATCACCTAAATCACCATTGGAGTCCACGTATTTGATGTCGTCGTCGTAACGCAGAGTAGATTGGAAGGTAACCGTAAGCAATTCTGTTACTTTGAGGTTAAGCAACACTTCCCAGTTGACATCTACTTTACCGAAACTTTGATTGTATGCAGTGAACAAATCCAGGTTAGACTTGAGATTTACAATTTTGAACACATCGTAATTGGCTGATGCCCTAAAGCTACTGCCCAACTCTGCGCGATTTTTATTACCGGCCTGCAGGCCATAATTAGTTGAAAAAGTAGTGTCCGACACAAAAGTCATTTTACCAGTCACGGGAGAATAGTATGCGCTAAAATGTTCATTTGGTTTATAATCTATACCCACCGAAAGATTCAGATAAGCAGGAGTCATGAATCCGGAAACCCTGTCGGTAGTACTGACAGCGTAATTATAGCCATTGGCAAACTGGGTTTTAAAATCAAGCAGGGCGGCATAATAAAAAACCTTAGTTATACTACGGCCATACTTGGAAGCGAAATTAATATTGTCAATATTCTTTCTCCAATTGTTTTCAGTAGTATAGTACATACCAAAATTAGTACTTAAGTCGTTGGTCCACGATACTTTATCCTTGACGTAATTCAAAGAGGCGTTCAAATACACGTTGCCGGCCACTGAATTTTCACCACCTTCACTCCAATTCGTAAAAGAAGTCTGGGAAAAATTCAAGCCGGTGATACCCTGATACGTCCAAGGTCCTTTGACCTCTTCGGCATTTTCCTGTGCTAACAAAGCTATTGAGAACAAGCTTGCTATAAAAAGTAATTTAATTTTCATAAAGCAGTTTTGATTAATAAGTGAATAATTATGCCTTTAAAAAGGCTGCAAATGTAAGCAAAATAAAGCTATTAAAAAAAAACGTTTTTTTTTCTTCATTTTACAAAGATGATTAACTTTGCAGCCGACTGGTGATGTCTGTTCTTTCGGAACCGACATAAAAGGGAATCCGGTGCAAATCCGGAACAGTGCCCGCTGCTGTAAGATTCTTTCAAGGCTTTGTTTTTTCAAACCACTGTCTGTAAAAGATGGGAAGGTGACAAAGTGAATCAAGTCAGAAAACCTGCCGGTTGCTATTTTCAAAGCTTTCGGGAGCAAGAGCTGAAAAAGATTTCCCCAAGGATCCCTTTTTCTTCTTAACACTCGATCAGCACGCGGTGTCATCGTGTTTTTGAAAACATTGTGCATGTAGGGCAAACACAATCAAACATCTCGGCTTCCAGAAACGATGAGGGGTTTCCGCGTTTCTTGAAGTTATTATGGCGGGAACCCTAAATTTTTAAATTATGCACAAAAAAAAAGTTTTCAGGTCTTTGACCTTGGGCCTGCTTTTGATTGGAATGTTGGCCTGTGAACCAGTAGTGAATGTACACGAAGAAGAAATCTGTATTAATTTTGAAGAGCCTGTGGTTGAAGAATTTCAAAACAACCAGGCTTATGTCTCTAACAATTTGGTTTTCAACAACAGTTATAGCCTTTCGGAATACGAATGGGAAGGTGTAACTTACAGTTCTGAAACCTGGTACGGTTTTGCACTCAGTGCCCTCTGCGATTCTGTTACAGCGGGTTTCGGCAATCAGTACAGCTGCAGTGCCGGCAAAGCCGCCGGAGGCCGGCAATTCGGCCTCTTTTATTATAGCGCATACGATGCCGATTCCTCCTGTTTTATTCAATTCGAACAAGAGCAAGAACATGTAATAAAAGGCATGCAAATTACTAATTCTACTTATGCCTATCTGTCTATGAGAGATGGCGATGCTTTTGCAAAGAAGTTTGAAGCAGGTGATTTCTTGCGTATTATCTTTAAAGCTTACGACGCTCAAGGAGAGTTTAAAGCTGAAAAATCGTTTTACCTGGCTGATTTCAGAGATAATAAAAAGGTATTATTGAACCGCTGGGAATTTGTGGATCTGAGAGAGTTGGGCAAATTAAACAAACTCAGCATATACTTTGAGTCAAGCGACACCGGCATGTATGGAATAAATACTCCAACCTACGTTTGTATCGACGATTTGATTTATATTAAAGTACAAGAATTGCTATCTGCCAGCTAAACTTGTACTGCTCCGCATAAGCTGGCATTCGGTCCTTCTGGCTGATCATATATAAAATAGTATGCTGTACGGCTTATGCGGAGCAATTTTGTATCTTTGCGCCAAAACAAAACTATGCTACGTATTGATATTATTACGGTTTTGCCTGAACTGCTGGAAGGCCCCCTGAACTGTTCTATTATACAAAGAGCCAGAGATAAACAGCTGGTTGACATCAATATTCATTCTTTGCGCGATTATTCTACCGATCTCAGACATCGTCGGGTAGACGATTACGCTTTTGGTTTTTCTGCGGGTATGGTACTGCAAATTGAACCCGTAGACCGGATCATCACTCATCTTTGCAGCCAACGTAACTACGACGAAATCATTTATACTTCGCCGGATGGAGAAAAATTCAATCAAGGCCTGGCCAATCAACTTTCCCTGAAACAAAACCTGATTATTCTTTGCGGACATTACAAAGGCATAGATCACCGCATTCGTGAACATTTGATAAGCAAAGAAATATCCATTGGTGACTATGTGCTTACCGGTGGCGAGCTGGCAGCTGCCGTTATGACCGATTGTGTTGTTAGGCTTATCCCGGGGGCTCTGGGCGACGAACAATCGGCCCTTTCCGATTCCTTTCAGGATAAACTGCTGGCCCCTCCAATTTATACCAGGCCGGCAGATTACAAAGGATGGAAAGTCCCGGATATATTATTGTCGGGCAATCAGCGTAAAATTCAGGAATGGGAAATGGAGCAATCTTTGGATAGAACCCGCCTTTTACGGCCGGATTTATTGGATGAATGATCTCTCAAATTTCGGTAACAAACCTACCAGACACACAAAAGTCCCTGTCTGCTTACTTAAATTGAGCCTGTATTTAATCGATTTTAAGCGCTCCGGTCAGTTCTTGGGCCGATTTTAAGCCATGCCTTTGACAATAATCTTCTATGCCTTCAGCTATGGTTACAGACACCGCAGGGTCTATAAAATTGGCTGTTCCCACCTGTATGGCAGAGGCTCCGGCCAACATAAATTCTATGGCATCTGCAGTGTTTGAGATACCTCCCATACCAACAACAGGAATTTTGACTGCTTTGTAAGTTTGCCAAACCATTCTCAGCGCAACAGGCTTAACACAGGGACCGGATAAGCCACCTGTAATTGTAGAGAGTTTAGGGCGTTGTTTTTCGGCATCGATGGACATGCCCAACAACGTGTTTATCAGCGACAGGGAATCGGCTCCCTGGTCTTCGGCTGTTTTAGCGAGTTCTGTGATATCAGTCACATTGGGCGATAATTTCAACATCAGGTGTTTTTTATAAACCGCCCTGACTTCTTTGACCACCTGACACAAAGCTTTTGCACTCACGCCAAAGGCCATGCCCCCTGCTTTGACATTGGGGCAGGAAACATTGAGTTCTATACCCGGAATCTTGTCCAGTTCCTGTATGATTTCGGCTGCCTGAACATAGTCTTCTACCGTAGAACCGGAGACGTTGACTAACACATTTGTATCAAAGTCACAAATGCGGGGATAAATGTTTTTTACAAAATAATCGACACCCTTATTTTGCAGTCCCACAGCGTTTAACATACCGGAAGCAGTTTCGGCCATACGAGGATAATCGTTACCTTCCCTTGAACGAATGGTAGTCCCTTTTACAATAATACCACCTATTCGCGATAAATCCATAAAGTCCAGGTATTCTTCTCCGTAACCAAAAGTACCCGAAGCAGTCATCACAGGATTTTTCAGGCGCAGAGCTTTTAATTGTACTGACAGATCTACCATAATAGTTGATTTATATTAAAAACAGGACCTTCAGTGCAAGTACAAACATGTCCTTTGTCTGTTTTTTCCACACAACAGAGACAGGCTCCAAAACCACAGGCCATTAAATTTTCGAGGGAGACTTCGCACCAGCAATTCCTCTTTTTTGCCAGGGAAGCTACAGCTTGCATCATAGGTTTGGGACCGCAACAATAAATTCGATCAGGCTGCATTTCCTTCAAAATGCTGTGTTCTGTCACCAAGCCCTGTTCACCCAAAGTTCCATCCTGGGTTGTGATAAATACTTTCCCGTAAACGCGGAATTGTTCCACTTGTAAAATATCGGCTGCAGAGCGTCCTCCCAATAAAAAATGAGGTAGGTAACCCAGTTCATGCAAACTTTTTCCTAACAATAGCAGGGGAGCAGTGCCGATACCTCCACCTATCAATACTATATTTTGTAAACCTGATTCTTTTTTAGGCTCCGGCAGGGAAAAGAAATTACCCAGAGGGAGTATCATATTTACTTTGGAATTCAGTGCCAATGCTGCCAATTTTCGGGTTCCCGGGCCGACTTTTTGTACTAATAACCACAAACAGGAGTTTTCCCTGTCTATATAATTGACAGATAAAGGACGTCTCAAATATGTTTGAGGAGAATCTTCTACTTTAACTTGTACAAATTGTCCTGGCAATATTTCCGGCAGACTTTCAGTTGTTTTGAATTTCATCAGGGCAGAATTGGGCCATTCCTCTTTTTCGTACAAGATAAAATCTAAAACTTGTTTGTTTGCGATCGAAGACATAATTTCTAGTTGAATGTACAAATATACGGGAGAAAATTCAATTCAGGCCTATCTCAAAATAAAACTTTACTCCCCAAGTCTGCTAAGAAGATCCTTATTGCGGAAAAAATTCCTCGTAAGTATTATCAGAATAAAATACAGCTATCTTGCGAATTTTTACACCTGCTTTTTCTTTAGTTATAAGCTGTTGATTATCTGTATACTTAATGGGCTTTTGAGGGCTTTTTAAGCCTTTTTGCGCAGGATATTCTCCTTTTCCGGGGCCTGGATCAGCTTTTAGAGGATTCTCGTCAAATAAACTGACTTGTTCCGGCTCATCGGACAAGATTTCTTTGTACATCTCTCCCTGGCCGGTCATCAACCACTCAACACTGATCTGGGGAAAATTCACAATGATCTTTTGCAGGGCATCGTAACCAGGATTATTCCTTCCACTCAAAATATGAGACAAGGCAGAGACGTTCATACTGACTTTTTGAGCAAATTGAGTGGCATTTAAGCCCTGAGAATCTAAAATTTCCTTAATTCTGTCTTTCATAAGGCGGAGATTTATGCATTTTTCGTTTGCACAAATGTACAAATAATTGTCATTACTAAGCAGGATTATTGAATATAATTTACAGATATGAAATATTAAAAATTCACATTTACTAAGTCTGATTTTATAGATTTCTCTTATGTAAATTTGGTATACATATTTGTCTTTACATAACTATATTAAGAATATATGAGCCTATTATTTTAATTCAATATCTTAAATACATATATTCAGACAATTAGCGGCTTTATTTTAAATCTATACTTCTAACTTATAGACTTACTTAGAAATTATATGGTTTTATGCTCGGTAAATAATCTTAATATTGAATATGGGCTGCTGTTTTCCAGTATATTGATTCTAATATATTGAAGTGATTACTTTAATATATTTCAAGCCCTTATTCCCTGATCATTCCGGAACTAAAATGTCTTTTTCTAAAACATACAATAATGTAAACTATCATTGCTAACATTTGTGTGTTTTACTTATGTGTGTTTGGTATGACAAATGTTTGTATTATATTTCTGTAAAATATAATCCTGAATGATGGTATAAATAATGTATGCAATCATTATTCATTAAAACAAGCTCACAGAGTTGAAATGTTAATAATGCTTTATCGTTTTGCCGATGATACAGACCCGTCTTTCTTTCTATATTTATTATTTTACCCTCAGGCTCCGAGAATCGCTTGTACGCGTACATCAGGACAATTAATTTCAAATAGACGATTCTCGTGAATTGAAAAAAAATAACCAAATGGAGTATTTTTTTTCAATTTGATGCTTCAAAAAACCTGCTAGATTGTATTTTTGCACCTAAATATTGTTCTATGTGTGGAATAGTTGCTTATATAGGGCACAGAGAAGCTTACCCTATACTGATAAAAGGATTACACCGTCTCGAATACAGGGGTTACGACAGTGCCGGAATTGCTCTAATCGATGATAACGAAATAAATGTCTACAAAACCAAAGGTAAGGTTCGTGACCTTGAACATTTTACCGAATCCAAAAATATAAACGGAAAAATCGGTATAGCCCATACCCGTTGGGCCACTCATGGAGAGCCGAACAACGCCAACGCTCACCCTCACTACTCGGAAACTGCCTCACTCGCTTTGGTTCACAATGGAATAATAGAGAATTATACCCTGCTCAAAAAAGCCCTGCAGGAGCATGGTTACAACTTTAAGAGCGATACCGATACCGAAGTCCTGGTTCAATTGATAGAATATATAAAAACCTCCAACAATTGTTCCTTGTTTGAGGCTGTGCAATCTGCGCTTAAGCAGGTAATCGGTGCTTACGCCATTGCTGTTATTGACAAAAACAATAAGGAAGAAATCGTTGCTGCCCGCAAGAGCAGCCCTTTGGTGGTGGGCCTTGGCAAAGAAGAATACTTTGTTGCATCCGACGTCACTCCCATTATAGAATATACCAACAAAGTGGTTTACCTCAACGATGAAGAGGTGGTTTTGCTACGTCCAAAGGAGCAAATCAATATTGTGAATCTGAACAATACCATAACAAAGGTCGATGTTAAGAGCTTAAATATGAGTATCTCTCAATTGGAAAAAGGGGGCTATCCTCATTTTATGCTTAAGGAAATCAACGAGCAACCCAAAACCATCATCGATTGCATAAGAGGCAGAATCAATGTGGAAGCTACCAATGTTATCCTCTCGGGCGTCATTGACCACAAAGATAAAATACTGAATGCCGGGCGCATCATTATTGTTGCCTGCGGCACTTCGTGGCATGCAGCCCTTATCGGTAAGCATTTGATTGAAGAATTTTGCAAAATTCCGGTCGAAGTTGAATATGCTTCCGAATTCCGTTACCGTAATCCTGTTATTAACAAGGGTGACTTAATGATAGCCATCTCCCAATCCGGTGAAACAGCCGATACTCTGGCAGCCGTACAGTTGGGCAAAGAAAAAGGAGCTTTTATATACGGAATATGTAATGTGGTTGGCTCTTCCATACCCAGAGCTACGCATACCGGCACTTACATTCACGTCGGACCCGAAATCGGCGTTGCATCCACCAAAGCCTTCACCGGCCAGGTGACGGTTTTGACCATGTTGGCCATGACAATTGCCAAGGAAAAAAAGAGCATTGCCAAAGAGCGTTTTCTAAGCATCCTCAAAAGCCTGAAATCACTACCCGAGTTGATGGAAGAAGTGTTAATGCTGGACGAACGCATAAAAGATCTGTCAAAAATATTTACCTATGCCCACAATTTTTTATACCTGGGCAGGGGCTATAATTATCCTTTGGCTCTGGAAGGTGCTTTAAAACTCAAGGAGATTTCCTATATACATGCTGAAGGCTATCCTGCAGCAGAAATGAAACACGGGCCAATTGCTCTAATAGACAACGAAATGCCCACTTTCGTAATAGCCACTACCGATAGTATTTACGAAAAAACCGTTAGTAACATCCAGGAAATCAAGGCAAGAGGAGGTAAAGTGATAGCCCTGGTAACCAAAGGAGACAAAATAGTGTCTTCCATGGCTGATTTTAGTCTTGAGATACCTGATGTAGACGAATGTCTTTCTCCGGTAGTTGCCTGCATACCCCTTCAGCTTTTTGCTTATCACATAGCCATCAACAAGGGTCGTAACGTGGACCAACCTCGTAATCTGGCTAAATCGGTCACCGTTGAATAAACTCAGAGTCGAACAAGCTCAGAGGTGATAAACGTTCTCACTAATCAATATTGAAACCTGCTTTTCCTCTCCTATCACCCAGACCAGATCACAAGGCAGTATTTCCTGATCAGAATCCGGATTGATAATTCGTTTCTTTTCTCTTTCCATTCCTATAACCAGGCACTTGTTGACAGACATAAGACCGGAATCAACAAGCTTTTTACCGGCTAAAGGCGATTCTTTGCGTATAGGTATTCCGGAACAGCTCAAACGAGGAGATTTTAACTGAGTTTCCTGATGTGAAAAAGCATTCAGTGTCATCAGGGAATCGGGCACAAAATTTAATTTAAGTTCTTCGTCTCTGATTAAGGTATACACCAGGTTATGACCGGCCATGCGTAATATGTCTCCCTTCTCCAGTACAAAATTTCCATCGGGTACATTATTCTTGATTTTATTTCGTTCCACCCGAATTACAATCAGATTGAATTCTTCCCTGAAATTCAGCTCTTTAAGAGCCTTCCCAATCAACAAAGAGCCATCCTCTATTCTCAAACAAAAAGTATAAAGTAAATTATCCAGCCAATGGGCTTCGTGCATATCCCTAATGTTACGAACTCCCTGATTGGCTTCAATTTTGCGTAAGTTTTCCTCCATTTGCCTTTCATTTAAATTGATCATAAAACGGGCTTCTAAGCGCCAATAACGTTTCATAAGCATTTTGGACCTCAAAATAAAAACCAATAACACAACACCGATTGGTATAATTAGCACTGTGGGCAAGGGCAAATAACGAAACATAAGGTAAAGTATAGCCGAATATGCCAGGATCATACGAATGGCAGTTAATAGTATAAGATATATCCGGTTAGAGGCTTTTGCCGTCCAGAGATTCAACATCAGACCGGAATATTTACTGCGATTGTGAGTCAATGCCCTTAAAAATGGGGAGATTACCAATAAAGCAATCAGAAGAACCAGAATATCTGCCCATATCCCTTGAGGAATTCTTGCTTCCAAAAAGGGAGCCAGATATTTATCAGAGACAATCAACACTCCCAAAATAAGTACAGACAACTCAATGAGATAAAGGAAATAGCTCTTGAGCAATAAAAACCAATCGCCGGGTTGTTTTGTCTGAGTTTTCTTTTGTTCTCGTTTGTTTAAGAGTATTTTCCAGCGTTCCGGCATTCCTTTCAATACAAACAAATAGGCCGGACCTGATAACTTCATCATATACGGGGCACAAAAAACTGTAATAACTGAAACGGCAATCACTATGGGATGCAGATGGCTGCCGGTAACCCCAAGGCTCATGCCCAGACCGGCCAGAATAAAGGCAAACTCTCCTATTTGAGCCATACTAAAACCCGACTGCATAGATGTTTTAAGCGATTGGCCTGAAATAAACACACCGGCAGAAACAAAAACAAGCTTGCCCAACATCGTCACCAAACTAATAATTACTATAGGCCAGATAAATTGCACTATCACATTCATATCTACCATCATTCCTACGGATACAAAAAAGATAGCTCCGAAAAAGTCTTTCAGCGGCTTGGTTAATTTTTCGATTCGTTCGACCTCAAAAGTTTCTGCCAATATGGATCCCATTATAAAAGCACCCAGGGCGGCAGAAAAGCCCACTTTTACTGCCAAGACTACCATCCCCAGGCATAAACCCAACGATACGATCAATAAGGTTTCATCGTTTAACAAAGGCCTCAGCTTTTTCAGGAAAGTCGGAATCAGGAAAATACCCAGCATAAACCAGATTATCAAGAAAAAAACCAGCTTTAAAAGGGCAAAAAGCATATCCTCTCCCGAAAAATTTTTGCTTACAGCGAGAGTAGATATGAGCACCATCATAACTACTGCTACCAAATCTTCAACAACCAGAGTAGCAAAAACCATAGTGCTGAACTTTCTTTTTTTGAGCTTTAAGTCATTAAAGGCTTTAATAATTATGGTAGTAGATGACAAGGAAATCATACCCCCCAACAAAAGGCTGTCTAAGGGTTTCCAGCCCAAAATCCTGCCTATAAGAAAACCAAAGGTCAACATTCCGCATAATTCAACCATAACTATAAGGAGACCCGATTTACCAACTTCTGTCAACTTTTTGAAACTAAACTCCAAACCCAAGGTAAACAACAAAAACATAACCCCTATATCGGCCCAGATCTGAATATTATCGGTATCTACCACCGTTGGATTCAGTCCGATATTATGGCCGGCCAACATACCCGCAACAATGTAACCCAAGACCACCGGTTGTTTCAACCATTTGAACAACAAGGTAATTACACTGGCAATTAGTAGTATGAGCGCGAGATCAGATATCAGTGAGGGTAAATGAGCCATCCGGAATATGCTTTAAGAAGTATTTGCAAATATCCAAAAAAAAATAGCTGCTGGCTTTATGCCTTGGGCTTTTTTTTCTACATTTGGCAAAGAATAAAGCTTCCATAATGAATATTTCAGGCATACTTGAGTTCCTGCGCCGCTTGTCACAAAACAACAACAGGGAATGGTTCAATGAACACAAGGCTTTATATACCGAAAGCCGGGAGTATCACTTTCAGCTTATCGAAAAGCTGATTATGCTGCTGGCTGATTTTGACCCTGAATTAAGGCATTTAAAGCCTCAGGAATGTATTTTCAGGATTCACCGCGACTTACGCTTCAGCCAGGATAAAACACCCTACAAAAACCATTTGGGAGCCTTTATGACCCTCGGAGGGAAAAACAACGACCGGGCGGGCTATTACTTGCATCTGCAACCCGATAACTGTTTTATTACAGGAGGCATATGGATGCCGGCTGCCCCGCAGCTCAAAATCTTGCGTCATTCCATAATCGAAAATCTGGATGAATTTGAAGATATTATTCATGCCCAAAGCTTTAGAGAGAATTTTGGCACCATGGACGGACGCAGACTCATGACGGCTCCCAAAGGATTTCCTATCGATTTTCCCGGTATGGACTATCTGAAATACAAAGATTATACTGCAACACACAAACTTAATTCCGAAGAAACGGAACGTTCCGATTTTTGTGAATATATAGCAGGCATATTTCAGCAGCTCTATCCTTTGAACCGTTTTTTGAATTATGCCCTGGACGAACATCAGGAAAATAAGCAATTATATAACCAATAAAATAGAATTATGATACTGGACTCATTAAAAAACAGCTCTCTCTACCTGGGCATGCACCCTTTGTTCAAAAGAGCTTTCGATTATCTGAAATCGCACGACCTGGACTCACTGGAACCGGGTAAGATTGTATTGGAGGGTGAAAAACTTTATATTTCAATTTCAGAATACGAGGGAAAATCGCCCGAAGTTGCCCGCCTGGAAACTCATGAGAAATACATCGACATACAAATTATCATCAGCGGCACCGAAACTATGGGCTGGCGAGCCGCCCACGATTGCATTCAGGCCCAGGCTCCCTATAACCCGGAGAAAGATATCTGTTTTTACAACGACAGCTCCCTTAGTTATGTCAATGTACATCCAGGAGAATTCACGGTATTTTTTCCCGGTGACGGACACGCGCCTTGCATAGGCAAAGGCCCGATCAAAAAAGCCGTAGTCAAAGTCTTGCTTTAATGAAAACCCCTCGCCTGAAGATCATACAAAACGATCCCTGGCTTGAACCCTACCGTTCAGCCATCCAGGGGCGTTATGATTACGCACTGACTAGGGAGAAAAGTCTGACCGGTAGTGGCAGTCTGGCCGAATTTGCCAATGGACATCTTTTTTTTGGATTGCACAGGCATTCCGATGGCTGGACTTTTCGGGAATGGGCTCCCAATGCCGACTCCATTCATTTGATCGGCGATTTCAATAATTGGGAACGTCGACCCGAATATGCCCTGGAGAGAAAAGCACATGGTGTATGGGAAATACAACTTGCCGCTGACCGTCTTAAGCATGGTGACCTGTACAAAATGTATGTTTCCTGGCAGGGTGGCAGCGGAGAGCGGATACCGGCCTGGGCCAGACGGGTTGTTCAGGACCCTCAAAGCAATATTTTCAGTGCTCAGGTCTGGGAACCGGCAAAGCCCTATTTCTTTAAACATAAATTCAAGGCTCCCTCCCCTCCTTTGTTTATTTATGAATGCCACATCGGCATGGCCACCGAGGAAGAAAAAATTGGCACATACGACGAATTCAGACGCTTGGTTTTGCCCCGCATAGTCGACAATGGTTACAATGCCATACAAATTATGGCTATACAGGAGCATCCCTACTACGGTTCCTTTGGCTATCACGTTTCCAGCTTTTTTGCGGCTTCTTCCCGTTTTGGTATACCCGAAGAGCTCAAACAGCTCATTGACGAGGCTCACGGCTATGGGCTTGCGGTTATTATGGATATTGTGCATTCTCATGCCGTCAAAAATACCGTCGAAGGTTTGGGTTGTCTGGACGGAGATCCCGGCTTGTACTTTCACGGCGGCGACAGAAGAGAGCATCCTGCCTGGGATTCCTTATGTTTCAATTACGGCCGTGACGAGGTGCTGCACTTTTTATTGTCCAATTGCAAATACTGGCTGGAAGAATTCTGTTTTGACGGTTTCCGCTTTGACGGGGTCACTTCCATGCTCTATCGCAGCCACGGGCTGGGTGAAGCCTTTGGTTCCTACGACGATTATTATAGTCTGAACCAGGACGGTGACGCCATCGCTTACCTGACTTTGGCCAACAAACTCATACACGAAATCAAACCCAAAGCTATTACCATAGCCGAAGAGGTAAGTGGTATGCCCGGCCTGGCTACACCCTTTAAAGAAGGCGGAATCGGCTTCGATTACCGTATGGCCATGGGTATCCCCGACTTCTGGATTAAACTTATCAAAGAATACAGCGACGAAAACTGGAAGCCCGGAACCCTCTGGTGGGAATTGACTAACCGCAGAAAAGACGAAAAAACCATCAGTTACGCCGAAAGCCACGATCAGGCCTTGGTTGGAGACAAAACCATCATCTTCCGCCTTATTGATGCCGATATGTACTGGCATATGAGCAAAGATGACCAGAATTTGGTTGTGGACCGGGGAATAGCCCTGCACAAGATGATACGCCTCCTGACTGCCAGTACCATAAATGGAGGCTATCTGAATTTTATGGGCAATGAATTCGGACATCCCGAATGGATAGATTTTCCGCGCGAGGGCAACGGCTGGTCCTACAAATACGCCCGCCGTCAATGGAGTCTGCTGGAGAATAAGCAACTCAAATACGCCGATTTGCATGCTTTTGACAAAGCTATGATACAACTGCTGAAGAAAAACAAGAGCAAAGAGCCTCCCTGTCAAAGGTGGTTGCACGATAATGATCAGATTTTGGCCTTCGAGCGTGGTCCTCTGCTGTTTGTCTTTAATTTGCATCCCTTCAGGTCCTATACCGATTACGGCATTCTGGTACAAAAAGGGAATTATAAAACTGTATTGGACAGCGATGCTAAAGCATTTGGAGGGTTTGGGCTAATCGATGACCAGCTTGTTCATACGACTATTCCAAAGGCAGAAGATGCGGATTCAGGACTGGAATGGATATATCTTTACCTGCCCTCCAGAACAGCTTTGGTACTGAAACGGCAATAAGTCAGGCAACAAAACAACGAGCAAGCTATAAAACTCAATGGGCCCGATAAACGATAAGAGCTCCATTTTCTGTCCGTATTTCGAAAGCGGAACCTAAGGCTTCGTTTAAGCTTCCCTGCCACCAATTGCTCAACTTGCGGTTGACTAAGGGGTACTTTAAACCCTCCACACTGACTATAGTTTGCGGATCAATTGTAAACAAAGAAACCTGCTGTCCCGGATAGCTTTCTAATCGCTTGTAATGCCTTACAACATCAATGCGACCGAAGTCTGTTATCATGCATATATCCCCTATTCGCATAGAGTAATCCACTAATAAGGAGATATTTCCTAAAGTATGATCTTCTCTTATTCCGGTGGCTCCCATTATGATAATATGCTGATAACCAACGCGCTCACAATAGCTCACTGCTTTGGTTAAATCGTTGGTTTCCTGCTCATCGATAAGCACAATCCGATCGTAAAAACGCTCTTTCAGCGTCGGGCTCAGGCTGTCCATATCACCCACGATAGCGGAGGGTTCCCTGCCGAAATCCAGCAATTTTTCGGCAGCACCGTCGCAACAAACAATATGTTCTGCCTGACGCAACAGTTGCAGCAACTCGGGTTCTCGGGGGAAAGCTCCGTTAGCGAGGATGATGGTTGGAGACATAACTAAATCTTAAGAACGAATTTCAGCATATAATGTCTGGGAGCCAGTACATAATAACCTGCTTCGCGATAGGAAGATTCTCCGCTCAAAAAAGCGGCTTCATATCCCCAGGCATTGCAAAGTGCTTGGTTGCCCAGTAGATTATTTATGTAGAAACCTAATTCAAAGTCGCTGCTCCCAACAAAACTTCCCGAATATACGGCAGAAAAATTAAACTGGGTATAGGCCGGCAAGCGAAATTCTTCGTGCTGAATATAGCTAAACCCTTGCTCTGCTATGTATTTCCCCATCAAGCTCAATTGAAGAGGACGAACAGGCTGATATTGAATACGGGCAGCCGCTATACATTGAGGTGAAAAAGGTAAATCAGCTTCAGGTAAATAAGTGCTGATTTGCTGATTTTCATTTAAGATTTCATTCCAGTCGGAAGCATTATCGTAGGTATCGTAATACAGGCGAAAATCTTTCACTTTATTGGTACTCAGGTTCAGATTGGCATCCAGTTGCAAGACAGACAAAGGCTTGATACCGGCACTGAGCTCAATTCCTCTGCGGTAACTGTAGGGCACATTACTCATAAGCTTATAACCCACTTCGTTTAGTTTACCGGTAGGGATCAATTGGTTATGGTATTCCATATCGTACAGATTCAGGGCCAGCATCCATTTTGCTTTGTTTATTGAGTAACCCAGTTCGACGTCGTACAGCCTTTCGGGTAAGACCTGGCGGCTGCCTCCTTTAACGGCATCCTTCAAATCTGCCCGTGTGGGTTCGCGATTGGCAATCCCTGCAGAAAGGTAGAGTTTTTGATCCTGGTCTATACGCCAATTTATACCCATTTTGGGATTCCAAAAATGCCATTGATGTGTCTGAGTCAAATCCAGCAAATCGTCGTCATCTATTCCCTCCAGTTCATATCCCACATTGCGGTATTGCAGATCGGCATATAAAAAGAGTTTGTTTCTAAGAGCGTACTCGGCTTTGACAAACAGATTGCCGTCTGTTTTTTCTCCATAATTACGAGCCCATTCAAAGTTTTCAGGAATATTGTTGTTATGTTCCAGCCACAGGATACGGGCATAATGCACTCCTTCGTAATACGAGTACATACCACCACCCTGAATTTTGAGTCCTCCTTTTTGATAATTTAAATTGAAAAGACCTGTGTAAAAACCGTTAGCCATAAATTTCCCCCGGATATGATCGCTGCGATCGTATTCCAGTCCGTCTATCAACTGATTTTCTAAACCCATTGACGAAAATTTACGGCCTTGTTTATATTGTTCATAATAACCGTATCCATCCGTGTAGTTTAAACCCGTATTCAACAAGACTGATTCCGTCAGCTGTCGGGAATAAAAAAGCTGAATATGGTGTTGGCGATAATTATCGCTTTCATTACCATAGTACAAACCTTCTTTGATGGCTCCGGCCGGATTGTAACGGGGATCAAGATCAATTTGTTCTTTAGAGGCTCCTTCCCAGGTGATGCCTGTGTGCTGATTGCCGTAAATATAATTCATACTCAGCTGAGCCTTTTCCCAGGACTTGCTCAGTGATCCGTAGAGCGATTGATGGCGACTCCAGCCGTTGCGCAAATAACCATCGGCATTCATTGCTGTATACCGCAGCTGCATCCGCACACCTCCGGGTAAACGCGAAGAAGCCAGAGTGATACTTTGTTCAAAAGTGCCGTAACTGCCTGCGGTGGTAGAAGACTCCACGTAATTTTCTGCAGTCGGTCGTTCACTCAGCAGGTTTACCGCCGCTCCAAAGGCGCCCGTTCCGTTGGCCGATACGCCTACCCCACGCTGAATCTGTATGGTTTGCAGTGAGCTTGTCAGGTTGGGAATATTCACCCAATAAACTTCCTGCGATTCAGGATTATTCATGGGAATCCCATTCAGGCTGAAATTAATGCGGCTAGCGTCCGTTCCCCTGATTCGCATGGCCGTATTGCCGGTAGTTGTTCCGTTCTCGGAAGTATGCACCAGCGAGGGAGTCATCCAGAGGACCTGAGGCAAAGAAGAAACCACGTTAAGAGAGCGTATCTCTGCTTTGTTCAGGTTTTGATGCGTTACAGGGGTATTTTCTCCCGCATAGGAAGCAAGTACCACTACGTCGTCCAAATCCAATTGTTTGATACTGTCAGTTGTTTCGGCTGTCGTGCCTGTGATGGCCAACATGCCCGCCGCAAGGCATAAAAAAACCCTTTTCATGTTTTTCTGTTTTAATAGTGAAACATCAAAAGGGGTGCATGAGAAAGCATTTCCCGACGGTAGCATTATCTACATCCGGTCTATGGGTATAATCTCAGATCGCTCAGAGCTTTTGCTTTGTACTTGCTTTGGGTTCGTCGACTCAAAAAACAATATAAAGAGCAAGAAGCTCCGGGAACACCCCTAAAAATCTGCGACAAATGTACACAATATTTTTATCTGCCCCTATTTCAGGGCATATTTTAAAATTAATTATCTTTGTACACTTAATTAAAAAAGAC
>JAQUTN010000001.1 GCA_028694375.1 Bacteroidales bacterium | reverse complement strand
AAACAGAGTCACAGGTAGTCAAGGTGGTACTGTAATAAGAACCTGAAGTTTTGAGCTGATTCAAGTCAGCTTAAACAAAACCATAGCAAGCCCCGGCGAAAATTTCGCCGGGGCTTGTGCGTTAAATTAAATCCTACTATCAAAGTCCTGACATTTTTATGAAAATAAGGCCTTTGAAGTATATAAAAACTTGAATTTAATTTGTTATTGGTAAAACTAAAGTTTACTTTTGTGGATAATTTCGGTGAGATATGACGGAGGAACAACAAAGTTTGCTAATCCAATTCGAAGCCAGAGTGCGACAGGCAGTTGTACTTTGCAAAACTCTCAGAGAAGAGAACAAGACGCTAAAAGAAGCCTTATTGCAAAAGGAAATGTCTTATCTTTCTATTCAAGAGGAGCTTCGGGACATCTCACAAAAATACGACAGGCTTAAAATGGTAAAAATGATGTCTGCTCAGGATGAAGACCTCAAAGCGACCAAACAACGCCTGTCAAAATTAGTGCGGGAGATCAATACATGCATTGCACTTGTTAATGAATCATAGCAATGAACGATGATACTTTTAAAATTGAACTATATCTTGCTGAAAAGTATTATCCGCTTCGCATAAGAAGGAGCAAAGAAGAGGCTTATCGCAGAGCGGCTAAATTGGTTAACGATGCAGTGACTGAATATCGGAATAAATTTGGCATTAAGGGATCAGACCTGGATATTAAAGACATCCTTGCCATGGTGGCCTGTCATTTTGCTTTCGAGAAATTAGAATTTGAAAAATCTTCTGACCATAATATCCTGATGGAAAGTATATCCAAATTGGATAAAGAGTTGGAAGAAATCATATAATTCAGTTAATACAACAAATTCCGCACTACAGCTATCAGGGTATTGATCCTGATATTGTAGTGTTTTTTATATACTTAACACAAACATCTATGGATATAATGTATATAGTTTATTTAGTATTGGCTTTGTCTCTGGGGATCTTCCTGGGATGGCTGATCTTTAGGCATATCCTGAATGGGAAATACCTCTATAAGATTAAAAAAGCCGAGCTGGAAGCGGAAGCTATCCGTAAGAATAAAATGCAGGAAATTAAGGATAAATTTTTTGCAATGAAAGCCGATCTGGAAAGACAGATCACACAAAGGAGCAACAAGGTTCAATCGTACGAAAACAAAGTAAAGCAAAGAGAAATGCAGTTGAATCAAAAACAAGATGAACTGCAACGCAAAAAAAACGAGCTTGAAATCATTCGCGAAAACCTTGAAGCACAACTGGAAATAATTGACAAGAAAAAACAGGAACTGGACAAACAACATCGCAAAGAAGTCGAACGTCTTGAAGCCTTGTCGGGTTTATCTGCCGAAGAAGCAAAAGAAAGACTGGTAGAATCTTTAAAAGAAGAAGCCAAAACAGATGCCGCTTCGTATATAAACGAGATTATGGACGAAGCCAAAATGACGGCCAACAAAGAGGCTAAACGTATTGTTGTTCAATCCATACAACGCGTAGCTACAGAAACAGCCATCGAAAATGCCATCAGTGTCTTTCATATTGATTCAGACGAAATCAAAGGACGGATCATAGGCAGGGAAGGACGGAATATACGTGCGTTGGAAGCCGCTACAGGTGTGGAAATTATTGTTGATGACACCCCCGAAGCCATAGTCCTTTCGGCTTTCGATCCGGTTAGAAGAGAAATTGCCCGACTCGCACTGCATCAATTGGTTTCCGATGGCCGTATACACCCGGCACGTATCGAAGAAGTGGTTGCTAAAGTACGCAAACAAATCGAAGAAGAAATCATCGAAACGGGCAAACGTACTACAATCGATCTGGGAGTACACGGTTTACATCCGGAATTGGTCAGAATGATAGGGCGCATGAAATATCGTTCTTCGTATGGACAGAATCTGTTGCAGCATGCACGCGAAACAGCCAATCTCTGCGCCGTAATGGCTTCAGAGCTGGGGCTGAATCCCAAAAAGGCACGCAGAGCAGGCTTACTTCACGATATAGGTAAAGTGCCCGACGATGAACCGGAATTGCCGCACGCACTCCTTGGCATGAAACTTGCAGAGAAATACAAAGAAAAACCCGATATTTGCAACGCCATTGGTGCGCATCACGACGAAATTGAAATGCAAACCCTGCTGGCTCCCATTGTACAAGTCTGCGACGCTATATCGGGAGCAAGACCGGGAGCCCGCCGTGAAATAGTAGAAGCCTACATTAAGAGGCTGAACGATCTTGAACAATTGGCACTCTCCTACCCCGGAGTTATCAAGACTTATGCCATACAGGCAGGACGGGAACTCAGGGTTATAGTTGGTGCCGAAAAAGTGGACGACAAGAATACGGAACAGCTCTCTGCAGAGATAGCCAAACGTATTCAGGACGAAATGACATACCCCGGTCAGGTTAAAATTACGGTTATCCGGGAGACCAGAGCCGTAAGCTACGCAAAATAAAAGGGGCCGATTGGTTTTGACAGCGGTCAAAACAGGTAGGTAAGCACGCAGTGCTACGGTAAAATGCACTTTAATATCCTTACCAAACCAATAACTGGCGAAAACAATTACGCACTCGCTGCTTAATCGAAGTATAGTAGATCTAAGCTTAATTTCTGTCACAGTGGCAGGAACGGGTCATCACCCCGGTGCTGTGGTTCCGAAGCGTCCGGACCAGGTGGTGCAGCAATATCGGAAATAGGCAGGGAAAGGCTCCGGTTCCCGGCCGAGATTTAAGGAGATAAGCCCCGGGTAGATGGCTTCGGTTTTGCCCAGGGTCGAAAATTTAAGCGAAGATAAGCGTGTAGAAAGCCTATTGGTTTTCCGTTTGGACGAGGGTTCGATACCCTCCGGCTCCACCAAAACATCCGCCGGACTGCAAAAAGCAGTTTAGCGGATGTTTTGCATGTAATAATGCCTACTGCATCAACAGCCGGACTATTAATGCACAATCCATTAAGTCCGGATATTTTAACGCAGCTTCCACATAAGTCAGGTCTGTTTAGATTAAATTGAAACAAAAACTCAGGGAATATAAACCTTCTGCGGCTTAGACTGATTTTCGGTTTTAACTAAATAAAAACCCCGTGGCAAAGCAATACTAAAAGTTCCCTGAACAATATTTTCGCAGACCTTACGCCCAAGCATGTCGAATACAACCAAAGCCTGTTGTTGAGGCGATTGCAGCTTAAGTACCCCCTGAGCACTCCATATCAAAGGCGAAGATTCAGCTGAATGCTCAAGGTCGGCAGGAATGCTTTCGAACAAAACATCATCAATGAACAAACCAATTGAATCTGTTAAACAGAGCGAAAACAACATTTGCAGTTCTGCGTCCTTTTTGAGTTCAAATTCATATACTTTCTTTTTCCATTCCTGCTGGTTGCTCAGTGTATCGTAATCTGAATAGGTTGCATAAGAACTGCCGTTGTAAAAACTGTTTCGAATACAACCGCTTCCTTTTACATAATAACTAAACCTGTAAGCACCAAGACTTAAAGTCATAGGACTGGAACTAAAGCGGACATGTGATTTTTGAGTACGTACCAAACGACAGGAAGATTCTCCGGAATGAGCTTCGGAGCTTTTAAACACCGAAGCTTCGGGAATACTGCTGGCCGAGCCAAACCAATCTGCCGGCATATTATCTTCCCAGATTTCAAAACCTGTATTTAGCAACAAATTGTCCGACTCTGATACATAAACCTCAGAAGAACTGACTTTTACCGACAACAAAACAAGACATAAGCAAAGTGCCGCCGGTAAAAAGCGGCTCCGTTTTTGCCCGAAAGAGATAAAGAAACTCATAACAGTATAATTTTTAAAGTTAAACATGATACCAGAAAATTCTGATTAATTCCGGGCAAATATACTGTTTAATTTTTATTTATATACTGTTTTGCTAATTATTATATAATATTTTATTAATATTATGAGATCGGATCAATAGGATTAATGACATCCTATATATTCAGATAGTGCAGTAACAAGGCTTTTGATGCAGCTTATAACTGTTCAAACAAATCCTTATTCAGGGCTGACCAGAGCAAATCCTTTAATTCAGTCAAGCCGGTCTGACCGACAGAAGAAATTATGACAGAAGGAATTTCGGGCAGTTCATTGCGAATAGCAGTAGTCAATTCCGCATCGAGCATGTCCGATTTAGTAATAGCAAGAACCCTGGCTTTATCGAGCAACTCTGGATTGTATTGTTCCAGCTCGTTAAGTAAAATAGTATATTCTTCGATGATATTTTTACTATCACAGGGAATCATAAACAAAAGGACAGAATTCCTTTCGATGTGGCGGAGAAAGCGTAAACCAATTCCTTTGCCTTCGGAGGCTCCTTCTATGATGCCGGGAATATCGGCCATCACAAAGGATAAACCATCGCGGTAAGAAACTATACCCAGGTTGGGCTCCAGAGTAGTAAAAGGATAATCGGCAATCTTGGGTTTGGCGGCAGACAGTACCGAGAGCAGAGTAGATTTGCCGGCATTGGGAAAACCGACCAAACCAACATCGGCCAACAATTTTAGTTCTAAAATCACGCTGCGTTCCTCCATGGGTTCACCCGGTTGTGCAAAACGGGGCGCTTGATTGACTGCTGTTTTAAAATTCCAATTACCCAGGCCGCCACGTCCTCCTTTCAGCAGAACGGCTTCCTGCCCGTCTTCGTTTATTTCGCATAAATATTCTCCACTGTCGGCATCGTAAGCAACCGTTCCCAAGGGTACTTCAATTATTTTATCATCGCCGGAACGCCCGGTACTTCTGGAACCACTGCCCGACTGCCCGTGTTCGGCAAATACATGTCTTTGATAACGCAAATGAATCAGGGTCCAGTAATTTCGGTTGCCACGTAATATAACATGCCCTCCCCTGCCTCCGTCTCCACCGTCGGGGCCGCCTTTGGCTATATATTTTTCGCGGTGGAAATGAGTTGAACCGGGGCCGCCATTACCGGAACGGCAATAGATTTTTACGTAATCAACGAAATTACTTTCTGCCATTATTTCTTTTATTGATGAGCCGATATACAACTACTGATTTCGGCAAATATTTTTTCGACGCTTCCGTTTCCTTTTATAGCCTGATACAAGCCTTTATTCTTATAATACTCTATGACCGGAGCCGTAAGCTGATGATAAACATCAATGCGCTTTTTGATGGTTTCGGGATTATCGTCGGTGCGTCCCGAAGTTTTACTGCGAAACAACATTCTCTCTTGCAACACCTCGTCGGGGACCTGTAAGTCCAACAACAGGAGCAGTTTTTGGTTTCTTTTGCTTAAGATTTCGTCCAGGGCCTCTGCCTGGGCTATGGTTCGGGGAAAACCATCAAAAATCACCCCTTTTTTGTCTTTTATATGATCAATGGTTTTTGACAAAATGTTTAGAATCCATTTATCGGGTACCAGGTTGCCTTGGGCAATAAAAGACTGGACTACTTTGCCCAATTCCGATCCTGCAGCCATCTCGGCACGCAAAAGATCTCCGGTGGACAGATGTTCTAAACCAAATTTTTCGGCAATTAATACACTCTGGGTCCCTTTACCCGATCCGGGACCTCCAAAAATAACAATGTTCAACATGCTTTTTTTTCTAAATTATCCTCTATATAAATCCCAATACCTTTTGTTTAATGGGACTTTAATTCGTAAATAGCTTCTAAATTTCTTCCGTAACCTCCATAATCCAGTCCGTAACCCACCAAAAAAACATCCGGTATACAGAAGCCAATATAGTCCGGCTTAAAATCAGTCTTTATAGCCTCAGGTTTAAAGGCGCAGGTGGCCACATACAACTCAGCCGTTTTTTTAGTTTTCAATTCTTCCAACAACTGACTCATTGTCAAACCACTGTCGACAATGTCTTCCAGAATGACTACACATCGATCACGCAGCGATTCTTTCAGTCCAATCAGCTTGTTGAGTCTTCCGCTGCTTTCTACACCGCAATAGGAGGCGTATTTGACAAAACTTATTTCGCAGGGTATGCTAATTTCTTTCAATAAATCCGCTGCAAACATAAAAGCACCGTTGAGCATTACCAAAAACAGCGGGTTTTTGCCCTCCATATCTCTGTTAATCTCCCGGGCCAATTCGGAAACCCTTTTCCGGATCTGTTCGGCCGTAATAAGTAATGTAAAGCTCCGGTCTTTTACCTGAACTGTTTTCATGAGTCACAGAATACGTACAAAGAAGTCACGAAGATACAAAAAAATGACAGCCCCGAAATTGCTCAGGAATTATTTTTTACATTTGTATTGTTTCTGCACACATTTTGGAATATAATAACCGCTAATCGCAATAAAAATGGCCTTGAGTATTTACACTACTGCCCAAATCAGACAACTGGATGCCGACACGATACAACTCGAAGGTATTCCTTCGTTCGAACTGATGGAAAGAGCTGCACTAGGCCTTTTTGAGCGTATCAAATTACGAATTACTCCCGACAAAAGTATTCTGGTGCTTGCAGGGCCGGGAAATAATGGAGGAGATGCGCTGGTCTTATCCCGCTTGATGCTGGAGGCTGGTTTCAGACTCAGATGTATTTTGTTGAACGGCAACAAAGCACTTTCGCACGACTGCGCTTTGAACGCAGAAAAATTACAGACGCTGTTTCCTTCGTCATTCGTGTTGAAGGCCGCGCCCGAAGATCTGGAACAAGAAGCACCAACAGACTACCTCATAGACGGCCTGTTTGGCTCCGGGTTAAACAAAGCCCTGGAAGGAGATTTTGCGCGAATTGTGCATTGGCTGAACAAACAAAAAGCAGTACGCATTTCCATAGATTTACCCTCGGGTCTTTATGGAGAAGACAACCGGACAAACAAACCCGAAAATATTGTACGAGCAGATCTGGTGCTGGGTATACAATTTCCCCGACTGGCTTTTTTACTGCCCGAAAACGAAAATTACATAGCTGAATGGGAGCTTAGTCCACTGAGTTTTCGGCCCGATGCTCTTGCAGGGCATAGTACTAAGTTTTTTCTGGTAGAACATAGTGATATTAAAGCTCTTTTGCGGAATAGAACAAAATTCAGCCACAAAGGGCATTACGGACAGGGCCTGCTGATTGCCGGCAGCGCCGGCATGTCTGGAGCAGCTATTCTGGCTGGACGTGCGGCCTTGAGAGCAGGCCTGGGTCTGCTGAATATCAGAGTACCTTCTGCCATATATACCTGTGTTCAGACTGCTATTCCCGAAGCAATGGTAAGTAGCTATCCGCTTCCCGAAGACTTGATTTCTTCACGGGAGAATCAGGATTGGGCCCGTTTTTCTGCCATAGCTATAGGGCCGGGCTTAGGAACAGGACAGAGTCAAACAAAAATAATGAGGGCCTTATTGAAGGACACAAAAAATCCACTGGTGATTGATGCAGATGGCCTCAATATGCTGGCAGCAGAGCCATCATTGGTAAAGCTGCTTCCTTCAGAATCCATCTTAAGCCCTCACCCTAAGGAGTTTGACCGACTAGCCGGCCCTTCGGCTTGCGGCTACGAACGCCTCGAAAAAGCCAGAGCTTTTGCTCAGAAACATAGGATATACCTTATTCTGAAAGGACACTACACCTGCAGTATTTTCCCCGACGGCAGTTGTCATTTCAACAACAGCGGCAACCCGGGAATGGCAACGGCAGGTAGCGGTGATGTACTGTGTGGAATTTTATTATCTTTGCTCGCTCAAGGCTATTCGCCTGCTCAAACTTGTCTGCTGGGAGCATATCTTCACGGTCTGAGCGGAGATCTGGCCTTAAAAGAACAATCAGAAGAAAGCCTTATTGCGGGAGATCTGATTCAATACCTGGGTGAAGCTTTCAAACATAGTAAAAGACAAATTTGAAATAATGAATTTATGAAAAAACAGCTGTTTTTACTGCTACTTGTACTCGGTTTATCCGCGAGCCTTACTGCACAGATTCATAGTCGTATTGTTGAAGGCCATATCCCTTATGATGCTTTTAGCTATCATCTTCCAAAAACCGTATTCAAAATACACGTCACGAGCAAAACCATACACGAAGAACCCGGCATTTATGCCCGGTATTCCGAAAGATTACTTGGCATAAGTGACATAATAACTACCGAAGAAATACGCAAAGAACTTGTTTCGGTGGAATTAGACACTTACACAGGGCCCGATCGTAAAAGAGTATTTTACATACAAGCTGTTGCACCTCAAGTCACCAAAAAAAGGGCGGTAGACATTAAGGTTCCTGAACTTAATCTTCAATTTACCTCCGAAGGAATTCTCAGAGCCGTCAATATGGATGTTCTCCCGGCTGAAGACTGCTCCGGAAAAACAGCAAAACAAGAAACAGGGATTACTTGTCAGGAAAATACCGAAAACTACAGCGCCAGTTCTGCTGCCTCTATTCACACCCAGGATATGCAACTTTCCGGTTCTTCCATTCGTATGGCCGAATTGGCCGCCAAAAAGGTCTTTGAATTAAGAGAAACCCGGCTCAGTCTGTTACAGGGAGAACTGGACGTTATGCCCCAGGATGGAATCTCGCTGGAAAAAATACTTACAGAGCTAAACCTCATGGAAAAGTATTATACGGAATTATTTACCGGGAGTCGCCGACAAAGTTTTCAAACACACGTTCTTGAATATACACCCGAAAAAATCCCGAGTTACGAAGTTTTGTTTCGCTTTTCAACTCAAAAGGGAGTTGTAGACAAAGAAGATTTGAGCGGTTATCCTGTGCATTTCCTGGTACACAATCTTGAAACGGATATCATAAGCCAACAAGAGGATAGCACTGATATGAACGAAAGTGAAACTGCACAACATACCTGTGCTTTGTATTACTATCACCCCAACAGTGTAGGGATAAGTGTTTTGAAAGGACAGGAAATCTTATTCAGAGACAATTTCGTTGTAGCACAATTTGGCGATCTGATGCAACTGCCGGTTAGCGATCGGCTGATGGTGGAGTTAAACCCCGAAACCGGTGCTATAGTTCGTATTAAAAACAGATAATAAAAAACGGGCATCTCTAAATGAGGAGACGCCCGCTTTTTTTATTATTGCTAATCTAAGTCAGCCGAGGATTCTACTTAATCAAATTTTATTGGCTGAGCCCAGTACATTTATCAATTTGTGTTTGTACAATTCTTTGAGAGAATCGCGGGCAGGACCCAGATACTTACGAGGATCAAATTCGGCGGGTTTAGTAGCCAACACTTCACGAACGGCTGCTGTCATAGCAATACGGCCATCGGAGTCGATGTTGATCTTGCAAACTGCCGATTTTGTAGCTTTACGTAATTGATCTTCGGGAATTCCTATGGAATCTTTCATGGCGCCGCCGTATTTATTAATGACGGCTACCAGATCCTGAGGAACAGAAGAAGAACCGTGCAATACAATGGGGAAGCCAGGTATTTGCTTTTCTATTTCTTCGAGAATATCAAAACGCAAGGGAGGCGGAATCAAAACACCATTGGCATCGCGGGTGCATTGTTCGGGAGTGAACTTATTGGCTCCGTGCGAAGTACCAATAGAAATAGCCAAAGAGTCGACACCGGTTCTGGTAACAAAATCAATTACTTCTTCGGGGCGGGTATAATGACTAACAGCCGATGAAACTTCGTCTTCGACTCCGGCCAGAACGCCTAATTCTCCTTCGACAGTAACATCGTGTTTATGAGCATATTCTACCACTTTCTTGGTCAGGGCAATATTGTCTTCGTACGAATGGTGAGAGCCATCAATCATAACTGAAGAAAAGCCCATGTCAACACAAGACTTACATAATTCAAAAGTATCGCCGTGATCCAGATGAAGCACAATCTGAGGCTGCTCCAGGCCAAGTTCTTTTGCATATTCTACAGCTCCCTGAGCCATATAACGCAACAAGGTTTGATTGGCGTATTTACGAGCACCGCTGGATACCTGCAGAATCACAGGGGAACGGGTTTCGACAGCAGCCTGAATAATGGCCTGCATTTGTTCCATATTGTTGAAATTGAACGCAGCAATGGCGTACTGACCATCAACAGCCTTCTTGAACATCTCTCTCGAGTTGACAAGACCTAATTCTTTGTAACTAACCATAATATCTGTATTTAAAGGATTCCATTTATTTATAAGCTCACAAAATTACGCTATTTTACGCTTAATGAGAAAAAAAGCCTGATATTTTTTTTGGTTTCAGTAAAAATATCTACTTTTGCAGGCCATTACAGATCTTACCAATTTGTATAATCTTATAACCCGGCTGACACATTCAGCCAAAATATTTTGAGCAATGAAAGAAAATTTGCACCCGACGAATTACCGTCCTGTTGTTTTCAAAGATATGTCCAATGGTGACACCTTTATTTCACGTTCCACCATTCAAACCAAAGAAACAATTGAATTGGACGGTGAAACCCTGCCTTTGATCAAATTGGAAATTTCTTCCACTTCACACCCTTTTTATACCGGCAAATCCAAATTGGTTGACACCGCCGGTCGTGTGGATAAATTCCTGAACCGCTACGGCAATCGCAATAAGAAATAAAATTCTTCGGAATTAATCTAGTACTACAGCAAGCCCGGCAATGCAATATTGCCGGGCTTGCTGTATTGTAGTAATTGGCCTGTTTGCCGGGACAGCCGGACAAATTCAAAAGCTTAGGTCAGAAAGTCTTGATATAATCAAAAAAGGCCTGCTCGGTATTGAGTTCCTTTTCCCGCTCTCCCGCAGAAACTATAATCGTTTTCAGCTTTCTGGCCGGTTTGGAAATGAGCTGAACTGCATCCTCAGTCACTCGTTTAATGGCAAAACCGGAGGGCTTGTATTTCATGCCGCCACCAATTAAAATGGGCGCTTTGGAAACATCCGCCGGATGCCTGCCCCAAACGCCAATCCGGCCATCCTGATTGATGACGCTGTTGCCCGGGTGGCGGTTAACGCCGGTAAGAAATTGCACTTTATGTCCCGAAGTACAAATAGCTTCAACCTTAGCCTCCCGGTCTTTATTATTGACACTCACCCGTATCATAATATCCACCATTTCGCCTTTGTAGGCTATGCCTTTGGCCTGCATTTCCATACTGGCGCCTTTTTTGTTTGTGGAGACTCTGGCCGTCCGCCCCTGAGTAGCTGTCAGCTTGAGAACTTGTTCTCCATCCCAAAGATTAATCCCTCCCAAGCCAACGGTGGAACCCACTTTATATTCATCGCAACCAAAACCTTGTTCCTGCTGCATTTTGTCAGTGGGATACCAATGAGCCTGTTCCAGTTCCAGGCGATGTTGTTGTTTGGAATACACATCAATGGCTCCGCTGTGATTGAAATACAATCGTAAACCCATATATTTGTTTTCAATAGCCGGTCCGTGATGACCCACTAAGCGATACAAATCACCTTCGGCAGAGAAAATTTCTGTTTGTTGCAGGGAGTCTTTTCTCCAAAACAGGCTCACATCACTCTGGGCTAATAGCAAACCTGAGATATTCAGGAGCATTAAACTTAATACAATTCGTTTTATCAGCATATTATTGGTGTTTTTTGTTAGTATGCAAAACTAATTAAAAATTTAAAGATTGCAGGCTTTCCGGGCAATTTCTCTATGATATACTTTGTTTCTTGCCTATTCAAAAGTCAGGATTGGCTTTTCGGAACTTCCCGTCGTAAGGTAATAATTCTTGTCTAAAAGTCTGCTGATCTTGGCTTGTATTCCGGCAAATCCGGTCGTAAGGTCTTAATCGCGGCTTTTAATCGAGCGGAAAAGAATTTCGCCCCCACTTTCGTCAATTTCTACCAGATCGTCTTCCTGGATACTGCCCGACAACAAGGCTTTGGATAATGAATTCAATAATTCTTTCTGAATCAACCTTTTAACCGGACGTGCGCCAAATTGCGGATGATAACCTTTCTGAGCGAGGTAAGCCGGCAGCCTGTCGGTGTATTTCATATGTAAGCCTCTCTCCGCCAAAACAGCCTTGAGTTGCTCAAGTTGCAGACGCACAATCTCCATAATCTCCGAGCGACTCAAAGAATTAAACATAATGATTTCGTCTATGCGGTTCAGAAACTCCGGTCGCAGGCTTCGTTTTAAAAGCTCTAACACTTCTTCGCGGGTTTGGTTCATCAACTGTTCCCGGTTGCTTTCGTTCATCTCATCCATACGTTCCCGTATCAGCTCCGAACCCAGGTTGGAGGTCATGATTACAATGGTATTCTTAAAATTTACCTTGCGGCCTTTGTTGTCGGTCAAACGGCCGTCATCCAGCACCTGCAACAAGATGTTGAATACATCGGGATGGGCTTTTTCGATTTCGTCAAACAAGACCACCGAATAGGGTTTGTGCCTTACAGCCTCTGTCAACTGGCCGCCCTGATCGTAACCCACATAACCGGGAGGAGAACCAATGAGCCTGGTGACCGAAAACTTTTCCTGGTATTCCGACATATCAATACGGATCATCGTATTTTCGTCGTTGAACAGATATTCGGCCAGGGCTTTGGCTAATTCTGTTTTGCCCACCCCGGTACTGCCCAAAAATATAAAGGAACCTATAGGGCGTCTGGGATCTTGTAGTCCGGCCCTACTCCGGCGTATAGCGTCGGCTATGGCAGTGATGGCCTCGTCCTGCCCCACTACCCTGCGATGTAATTCTTCTTCGAGTCGCAGCAATTTCATGCGCTCGCTTTGCATCATTTTGTACACCGGGATACCTGTCCAGCGCGAAACCACTTCGGCAATGTCTTCGGCATCGACTTCTTCTTTGACCAGCCGTCCGCCTTGCTGCAAAGTTTTGAGTGCATCGCTTTCTTTTTTGATGGCAGCCTCGGCTTGCTGTACAGAGCCATAGCGAATTTCGGCCACTTTTCCGTAATCGCCTTCGCGTTCGGCTTTTTCGGCTTCGAAACGCAACTTCTCGATTTCTGCTTTAAGCTCCTGAATGCGGTCTATGCGTGATTTCTCAGCTTGCCAGGCTGCCTTCATGGCTGTTTCCTTGTCGCGTAGATCGGCCAGCTCCTTGCCCAACTGATTAAGCTTGGGGGCGTCTTTTTCGCGTTTGATGGCTTCGCGTTCAATTTCCAATTGCTTGATTCGGCGCGATATTTCATCGAGCTCCTCGGGAACCGAATCCGATTGCAATCGCAAACGGGCTGCCGCTTCGTCCATCAGGTCGATGGCTTTATCGGGCAGAAAACGATCGCTGATGTAACGCGACGACAATTCTACGGCAGCTAGTACAGCTTCGTCCTTGATCCTGACTTTATGGTGGTTTTCGTAACGTTCCTTGAGCCCCCTGAGTATGGAGACAGAATCAGCGATATCGGGTTCATTCACCATTACCGGCTGAAAACGTCTTTCGAGGGCTTTGTCTTTTTCGAAAAATTGTTGATACTCGTTCAAGGTCGTGGCTCCGATAGCCCGGAGCTCACCCCTGGCCAGAGCGGGTTTCAGGATATTGGCAGCGTCCATGGCCCCCTCTCCCTTACCGGCACCTACCAGGGTATGAATCTCGTCAATAAAAAGCACTATTTCTCCTTCGGCTTTGATCACTTCGCCAACCACGGCTTTGAGTCGTTCCTCAAATTCCCCCTTGTATTTGGCTCCGGCCACAAGGGCTCCCATATCCAGGGAATACACCTGCTTACTTTTAAGGTTTTCAGGCACATCTCCTCGCACAATGCGATGGGCCAGGCCTTCGGCAATGGCAGTCTTTCCTGTTCCGGGTTCACCGATGAGTATGGGGTTATTTTTGGTTCGCCGGCTCAAGATTTGCAATACACGGCGTATCTCCTCATCCCTGCCTATCACCGGGTCGAGTTTACCGTTTCGGGCCATTTCGTTCAGGTGTATGGCGTATTTGTTCAGGGCATCATATACTTCTTCGGCGTTTTCGGTATCAGCCGATTTGCCCTTGCGCAATTCTTGTATAGCCAATTTTAGCTCCTTAAGACTTAAACCGGCATCTTTGAGTATGGTGGAAACCGGGCTTTTTTCGCTGAGCAAAGCCAGCAAAATATGCTCCAGAGATACAAACTGATCCTTAAATTCAGCCGCAAAAACCCCGGCTTTTTGCAATACGGCAGCTGCCTCTTTGGAGAGATAGCTCTCCGCTCCGCTTACTTTGGGGTAAGACGACATCTGACGCTCTGTTGCCTGCAATACAGGCTGGATTTGTACACCGCATTTGTTGAACAGAAAACTAAGCAATTGTTCGCCCGACTCCCACAAAGCCATAAACAAATGCGAGGTTTCAATGCTTTGCTGACCCAGAGCCGCGGTTTTTTGAGCCGCTTTTTGAACGGCTTCCTGTGATTTAATAGTAAATTGATTTAGATTCATACGATTATTCTTTCTTCTCGGATTCTTTAAGAAAACTTCTGCCTTCTTCGGTTTTCAGGTTTATTGTTACAACGTACCAGGGCTTCGGCTTTCTTAGTTTCAACTTCCTCTCCGCAAAGAATTTGCCATAAGCAAAAAACTGTCAAATTGACACAAAAAAAACATCCCGCTAATAAAAGCAAGATGTTTATTTCCGGGAGCAGACCGGTAATGTATAAATCTATAATCTAACTATCTAACAAACTTTCCAAGGCTTTGTGTATATGTTCAAAAGGGAAAGAACTTAGCAAATCCTCCATACGGGCTGTAATTTTGTCATTACACAAATTACCGATGCTTCCCTCGTGGCTGTGCTTAATGTTCTTGTCCGCTCTGAAACGCCCGGCTTCAATTTCCATTCCTACCTGTCGGTAAGCTTCCCTGAAGGGGGTGCCGGCCAGAACCCTCTTGTTGACTTCTTCCACACTAAAAATGTATTCATAGCGGGGGTCATCAAGTATGTGCTCATTGACCCTAACCCGCTCCAGGCTGGCTGCAGTCATCTTGATGCAATCCAGAAGTTCATCAAAGGCGGGTAGAAAGATTTCCTTGAGCAGCTGATAATCCCTGAAATAGCCCGAAGGTAGATTTTGAGTGATGGCTGCGATATTTTCGGGCATTTGTTGCAGTCTGTTGCATTTGGCTCTGGTCAGTTCAAACACATCGGGATTCTTTTTGTGGGGCATGATGCTCGAACCGGTGGTGAATTCCGAGGGTAAGGTAATAAAACCAAAATTCTGAGAGTTGAACAAACAGGCGTCGTAAGCCAGTTTGGCTATAGTGCCGGCCACCGAGGCCAGGGCGTAAGCCGTGGTCTTTTCCATTTTTCCCCTGCCCATTTGGGCATAAACCACGTTGTAGTTCAGGCCTTCAAAACCTAACAATTCGGTGGTCAATGTTCTATTCAAAGGGAAAGAAGAACCATAGCCGGCAGCCGAACCCAGGGGATTGCGGTTGCAAATTTTAAAAGCAGCCTGCAGCATCTGCACGTCATCCACAAGAGATTCGGCGTAGGCTCCAAACCAGAGCCCGAAAGAAGAGGGCATGGCAATTTGCAAATGCGTATAGCCTGGCATCATCAGCTTTTTATAACGCTCGCTCAGTTTTATGAGCAGCTCAAACAAAGCATGCACGGCTTCGAGGAGTTCTTCCAGCTTGTGGCGGGTGAAAAGCCTGAGATCAAGTAAGACCTGGTCGTTTCTGGAACGCCCGCTGTGAATTTTTTTACCCAGGTCACCCAGCTTGCGGGTGAGCATAAGCTCTACCTGAGAGTGGACATCCTCTACATCCGGTTCAATAATAAACTCTCCGGCCTGGACTTGTTCGTAGATTTCCCGAAGTTCTTGTTGTAACAAAGGAAGTTCCTCCGGCAAAATCAACCCGATTTGTTCCAGCATTCGCACATGGGCCATTGATCCCAATACATCATAACCTGCCAGGTAAAGATCCATCTCGCGGTCTTTCCCGGTAGTAAAACGTTCGATGTCTTTATCTACTTCGGTGTTTTTTTGCCAGAGTTTCATGGCTTTTGATATGAATATTCGGTCAATAGGTCGAGGATTCTGTCCATGCCTTTTTGAATAGACGGCGACAAAATATTTTTCAACATAAAAGGAAGTTCGGCTTCCAGGCTTATTGTCAACAAACAAGCCTCGGAATTCTCCTCTTCAATGCTGACAAGCGCGTTAAAATCAATAGGTGATTTCTCAGGCTTTATTTTGATCACGCCACAGGGAATTCGTTCCGAGATACGCACAACGATTTCGCCCACTCCGTAACTGTCTACCACAAAACGGCAGGAATCGGCATCAAATTCAAAGCCTCGCAATTGGCTCTCGGAGATCTTTTTTTTGATCTTTCCGAGTTGATTCCAATCGGAAAGAACCTCAAAAACCCTACATGCAGGAGCTGCAATTCTGCCGGTCTGTGTTTTAAATTCAGTCATCGGTCTGTTTATTGTATCCTTGGTTGCCAATTGGCAGGATCTTTGCGCCAGATTTGCAGAGTCCTTACTTCGGCATCGGTAATATAATTCGTTTCCAGAGCTGTCTCTAAAATGGTGTCGTAATTGCACAAAGTAGTTAATTCCACTTTAGCTTGCTTGAAACGCTCTACTGCCACATCAAATCCATACGTAAAAATGGCCAGCATTCCTATTACTTCGCTGCCGTCCTTGCGTATGGCTTCTACCGCTTTGAGACTACTGCCTCCGGTGGAGATCAGATCCTCGATAACGACCACCTTCATACCCGGCTTCAGATCGCCTTCGATGATGTTCTCCAGCCCGTGATCCTTGGGCGAAGAACGAACATAAACGAAAGGCAGACCCAGCTCCTCGGCCACCATTGCCCCCTGCGCTATGGCTCCGGTAGCCACTCCTGCAATGGCATCCACCTGTTCGTATTTTTCACGAATGATACGAGCTAATTCAATTTTTATAAAATTCCTGAGTTGAGGATATGAGAGGGTTTTGCGATTGTCACAATAGATGGGTGACTTCCAACCCATGGCCCAGGTAAAAGGGTTGGAAGGCTGCAGTTTGACAGCCTTAATCTTCAATAACTTCTCTGCAATTTGTTTTTCCAATTTTTTCATCTTATAAGGTTATGTAATTAGAACAGATAATTCAAACCTATATAGGTTCCAAGTCCTGCTCCGTCTTGTTTGTTGAATGCTTTGCCAAAATCGGCCGAAAGTACAAAATTCTCGTTCATGGCAATTTTGAGGCCCAGGCCGGCTGAGTGATGTAAACCGTCTTTATCTGCAAAATAGACAGGATTAGCCGTCAAAACCGAGGGATCAGCCCAATCAACAGGGTCAATTATGTAACCGGCATCCCAAAAATAATTGGTTCCGATGTAAAAGTTCTGGTTGAACCAGCGAAAATTTATCATTTTCCAGCGCAATTCTACGTTAGCCATCGCAAAAGCATCGCCCACCACCCTGTTTTGCAAAATGCCACGCAGAGTTGAGTTACCGCCTAAACCGGTGGTGACTGTCCGGGTGGCAAAAGTAGAGATCAATTGAGGTTTGCGGTAAAAGGGAGCTGCCTTGTTGCCGATCTTGCCCTGTACACCAATACGCAATACGGCATTCAGTCGGTTTTCGATCAGGGACTGATATTGACGATGCATCACGATGTAATTGACATAAGGGCTTTCGTTCAGCAAGGGAGGTGCTACTTCGAGCAAAGCTTCCGTAAAAATCCCTTTACTCGGATTGGTTTTGGCATTACGGCTGTCGTACATAAAACCGGCCTTGATAAGATTTAGCATACCTCCGTTCTGCTCATCGGGACTGATCAGGCCCCATTCCACGTATTTCTGGTACAGGCCGGGCCTGTCGGGGATCTGTTCTTCGACCGGTTTACCCTTGTTGAGTTTCTCGCGGTTCACTGTGCCGATGCTGTAATTATATAAGCCATATCCTAAGAGCCACTTTAAATTAGCCACCGGGAAATCTCCCTGAAAATCGGCCATCAAATGGAATTTATTCTGATCCATTTTATAAAAAGCCGAATTGGCTGCCACAGAATCGACACTGTACACCGAGCGAAATCCGTTAAAACCATAGAAATCCTGCATCAAATTGGTCATGTACGACAAGTCAATAAAACTGCGCACCCCTTTTATCAGCCGGTCCGAATCGTAATAGAGCCGATATACACCTGTACCTTTGGTATAACGCGACACTTCCAGATACATGGAATGATCAAATGCGGGATAACGCGAACCGTCTCCGTAATGAAACAAATTCAGTATGACTCCATACTGAAAACCCAAATCTGAATTGTATGATACGGCCGGCAACGCTCCCAGGTTAAACCCCGACTTAATTATTTCTTCAGCACGGGAATGAACAAAAAAACAAAAAAACAAAAAGGTCATCAGGATCGTTTTCTTTTTCATAGCGGTCATAATTAATGAGTTGACCTTTTTTGTTTAGATCTTCTCAGGCTGTTTTTTATCAGGGACAAAAGTACAGATATTTTGCAATATACAAAGACAGTATCACAAAGAATTAAGCCAGGGCTAAGGCAAAAAAACTTAGTCTGAGTCCCCTTGCTTCCAGCAAGGCATTTCCACAAGCTTCCATGGTTGAACCACTGGTTAAAACATCATCTACCAGCAACACATGTTTACCGACCAGGTTGTCTGGACTTCTTAGCTTGAATAGTTGCTGCACATTTTGGCTGCGTTCCCAAAGGCCGCGTCTGGTTTGGGTGGGATTTTCCAGCAGGCGTTCAAGAGAACTGCTGTCAACAGGCAAGCCGCTGCGACAAGCCAAGCCTTTGGCAATAAGTTCACTTTGATTATAACCCCTCCACTTCTCCTTGTTTTTGTGTAAAGGCACGGGTAAAATAAGATCTATCTGTTCAAAAAAGCCTTGTTTACTCAGTTGCATTCCGGCGTAAGTCCCCAGATAGAAGGCCAGTTGCCGGTTTGATTTATACTTAAAACTCTCCATCACGCACTGCATATACGACTCTTTTTGGTAATAAAAAATGGCTGTGGCCTTTTCGAAAGGCACTTTTCCAAACAGGCGGTCACAGACTGGATTTTGACGTTCAGCATGAAAACGAGTGCGTGGCAAGGCATACAAACAAGCCGAACAAAGTTGTTCTTCGCCGGCAATGAGCTTTCTGCCACACACTACGCAGAGAGGAGGATAAAGCAGATTTAATAATTCTTTGATGAATCCAGGCATTGATTAATAAGATCGGGTTCAAAGCCTCTGCCGTAGGCAAACCTAAGGAGCCTGGCTTTTGTTTCGTAAGCCTCTGAACCGGCATAGTGTTTTTGTTTTTCGTCAATCAAGGCTTTAAGCAGGTCGAGGTATTCATCGAGAGGTATTTGCTCCAAAGCTTCCTGTATGTCGGTCTCGGCAAGGCCTTTTAGCCTTAGCATATAGCGGATTTTGATCTTGCCCCAGCGGCTGAAGCGAAACTGATCAATGGCATAGGCTTTGGCATACCTTGTATCGTTCAGGTAATTTTCCTTACGCAAGTTTTCGAGCAGGCGTTTGCTGGAAGTCTCATCCAGTTTGTACTTCCCCAGTTTGTTCAAGACATCTCCGGCACAGCGTTCTGCTTTGGAACAATATTGTTGTGCCCACTTAAGTGCCTGCAAAAAATTATCCATGGTAATTACTTGCTTTAATCATCCGGTCGCGACCGGAAATATCCTGCCGGAGAACTACTTCTTCGAAACCGGCCTCTTTGAACAGTTGTACCGTTTCGCTGCCGTAATAAATACTGATTTCCACATACAAGCTTCCCCCGGGCTTCAGAATTGAGGCAGCCAATCCGGCCAGCGCCCGGTAAAAGATCAGGGGATCGTTGTCCGGCACAAACAGGGCAAGCGCCGGTTCATGTTTGAGGACTCTTTTTTCCATTTTGAGAGCCTCAGCCGTAGTTACATAGGGAGGATTACTCACAATGATGTCATAGACCTGAGCCCCGGGTCCGGGATTAAAACCGAACAAATCCTGTTCGGTAAATTTCACATCCAGTTTCAGATCCGCAGCGTTTTGGCGGGCCAATGCCAGAGCAGCCGGAGAGATATCCCAGGCTTCTACCTGCATCCCGGACAAATGTTTAGCCAGAGCAAGCGAGATACAGGCGCTGCCGGTACCGACATCGAGTATTTTCCCTTTTTCGCCGGCATAATCGTGGATAATCCATTCCGCCAGCTCCTCGGTTTCGGGTCGGGGAATCAGTACCGCCGGGTTAACAGAAAGTTTAAGATCGTAGAAATGAGCAACTTCTGTTATATACTGCAAAGGTTCGCCCACTGCCAGACGGGCCAGTTTCTCGTGTAATTGCTGCCGTTGCTTAGCTGAAATTTTAGTATCTTTGCCGGCATAAATATCATTTTTTGAAAAGCCACAGCAATCCTCCAGCAGAGAATACGACAACTGCCTGATTTCTTCGGGCCGGTACTGTTTATTCAGGCTTTGCGCCGCATAGCTGAGGAAAGTTTGCATGGTTAACAATTTGTTTACAAAAATAATGCATTTATCCTTGCACCACAACACTACTGCCGACAAAAATCCCGAGGCCCTTTACATGCAACGTTGCCTGCAACTGGCGGCCAACGGACGAATCAGCTGTTCTCCCAATCCAATGGTCGGAGCCCTGGTTGTGCATCAAAACACCATAATCGGCGAAGGCTGGCATCATAAAGCAGGCGAAGCCCATGCGGAACCCCGGGCCATAGGGGCTGTAAAAAACCAGGAGCTGCTTCGGGAATCGACACTCTACGTCAACCTGGAACCCTGCTCCCATTTCGGGAAAACCCCACCCTGCACCGACCTCATAATTGAAAAAGAAATCCCCCGTGTAGTGATTGCCTGCCGGGATCCTTTCCCCGGTGTTTGCGGACAGGGTATAGCCAAATTAAAAGCCGCCGGCATCGAGGTAGAGCTGGACCTTGAAGCAGAGGCCGCCCGTTACTTAAACAAACACTTTTTTTGCTATTATGAAAAAAAACGGCCATACATAACCCTGAAATGGGCTCAAACGGCCGATGCTTATTCGGATTACATTCGACAGCCGGGAGACGGGCAAAAACCGCTACAAATCTCAAGCGCCTACAGTCAGCTGTTGGTTCATAAGCTCAGGGCAGAATCCGATGCCATAATGGTTGGCTCGCGCACTGCCCTGCTGGATAATCCCCGGCTGACGCTGCGACATTGGCCAGGTCAGCATCCCCTGCGGATTGTGATGGATCGTAAAAACAGTCTGCACAAAGATTCCCTGCTACTGAACGACGAATTTCCCTGCCTGATTTTTACTGAAAAATTTTCGGGGCGCAACGGCAACAAAGAATGGCTGGCTACGGGCAATCTCAACTCGGGCAATATGCTCGGGGATATGTTGGCCGTTTTGCATGCACGCAATATTCACAGCCTGTTGGTAGAGGGAGGCAGCACCCTGCAAAAAGCCTTTTTGGATGCCGGGCTTTGGGATGAAATCCAGGTAGAAACCTGGCATAACACCATTGGACGTGGACACAAAGCCCTGCACATTCCCGAGGACCTGCAAAGAGCCTGTAGTGTTTTCAGCACAAGTCTTCCGTCTGAAAACAGGACTATTACGCATTATCTTCGTAAACACTAAGCAGAAAGACTGTTATCGGACTAATTATTCATAAAAAAACAGTTATTTGCAATTAAAGCTGAAATTCTTCTTACTTTTGCGCTTAATTTTTGGAGTTGAATGGACAAAATAATATATAGCATCAAGAACAAAGTCCGGCTATTGGTTTTGCTCAGCCCTATCCTGCTGGGTATTCCGTCATGCCATAATTTTGAGGATCAATCGCTGTCCCTGGCCAATGTTCAGCATTTCGGCTTTGATTCTTTCCCGGAAATTGCCGACTATACCTTTTATATTGACAACTTTGCCGGACTTATTTACAATACCGATTCCCTGCCTTATCAAACCCGGGTTGATTCGCTATTTCCCAGCATAATATTCTTTTCTTCCAACGGCAATGTGCTAATCAACGACACTCTGCTCTGGAAAGTCGGCGATGTATTAGATTTCAGCCGGCCCTTATCTCTTACAAATAATTCTGAAGACGGCAAACACCAAAAGAAATACCAGCTTAGGGTAAATGTTCATCAAATCAATCCCGATTCCATGGTGATGAATGTCCTGAGCAGCCAATTCCCAACGATTTCCGCCCGCAATAAAACAATTTTGTACAATGGCTTGTTCAAAGCCTTTTTTGCTCCCGATTCGGGTTCAATAATTAGTTATACTTCGACCGATCAAGGCATTAGTTGGTCAGCAGATGCTCCGGTATCCGGCCTGAACGATACTATCATGATTCAGAGTCTCACCGAATTCAAGGAGCATTACTACCTTTTGGGTAAACAAGGGAATTTGTATTATTCTACCGATCTGAATCAATGGTCAGTCTCTGCAGATAGTACTAAAGTCCTCAGCCTCTTTGGCAAATTGGAGGGCCGCAAATTCCTCAGCGAAGATGCTTTGGTCGGAATCATAGCAGACAACAACGGAGATTTGCGCTTCGCCCGATTTACCGGAGATTCTGCCGGTTGGGAAAGCGGAACAGTTATCCCCGAAAATTTTCCCCTCAGAGAGTATGCCCACACCCAATACAAAACGGTAACTAAAGTCCCCTACATCAGCCTGCTCGGAGGTATTAACGCCAACGGAACACTGAACGCTGACAGCTGGAGCACCATGGACGGTCTATACTGGATCAAAGTCAATACCAAGCCTCTGCTTATTGAACCCAGGCAAGGCGCCTCCCTGTTTCATTACGACGATAAAATGTTTTATTACGGGGGACTCAACAACCAGGGATTTGGAGACAGTACTTTGTTCGTTTCGGAGAATCACGGCATAACTTGGTCGGCAGCCGATACGATACTTCAGTTTTACAGCATAAACGAACGATTGGCTTATCAACATATTTTTGTAGAAGAGGATAAGTATATCTGGATTTTCGGCGGAGAATCCGGCAACATCTCAAATAAGGTTTGGAAAGGGAACATTCACAGAAAATTATTTCCGGAGAAATAAACATTCCTGCAAAATGAATTCAGCTTTTTTGCGTTAGAGTATGAGATGTAACAGCATTTATTAGCATGACAGGACAAAGAGCATTCTTTTCGATATGTTTATTTCTCTGCACCGCAGCAATGTATGGACAGAGTTATCGTATGGAAATCGGCGCACTGGGAGGCACTTCGTTTTATACGGGCGACGCCAACCAAACCAGGCTTTTTGAGGAATTACATCCTGCTTACGGGGTATTGATGCGCTATCACCTGAACCGGAGGTTTTCTATTAAAGGGAATTTCCTGAGTGCAGGCATATCAGGCATAACCACAGACAAGCTGGAGCAATATCCGGGAGCGGAAGCCCTGGATTTTTCTCGCAGGATTCTGGATGGAGGCCTGCAACTTGAATTCAATTTTTATGAATTCGGTGCGGCGGATTACTACCCCGGGGCCAGCAAAATATCTCCATACGTATTTTGTGGAATAGGCCTGACAGGATATAAAACCGATAAAAATGCCCTTACTGCCAATATCCCTTTGGGACTGGGAATCAAACTGAAATTGCCTGCCCGTTTCAACCTGGGACTGGAATGCTCTTATCGGATGAGTTTTTCCGACAAACTGGATTATACGACTCAAACGACTGTTTTTCAGCTGGAGGATCCCTGGATTGCTCAAAGTGCATGGAATAAAAACAAGGACAGCTATTTTGTCCTGGCTTTTTACCTAAGTTATGACCTGTTTTATATAGGATCAAAGTGTTATAAATAAGATGTCAGGTATAGAACAAATAGATAAATCAACTCTGCCCAAACACGTTGCCATTGTCATGGACGGCAATGGACGTTGGGCTAAAAGCCTTGGCAAAGACCGCATTTTCGGCCATACGGAAGGAATTAATTCCGTGCGGGCCGTGGTGGAAGCTGCTCGTGAGTTGGGCCTTTCTTATTTGACCTTATATGTTTTTTCGACAGAGAACTGGAATCGCCCCCAAAAAGAAGTCAACGCGCTGATGCGGCTTATGATGGAAACCATAGATCGCGAAACCGGCGATTTGATCAAGAATGGTGTCAGGGGATTGGTTGTTGGAGATTTAGACAGACTGGACAACGATATTCAGGATAAAATTCAACAATTCATGCAAAATACAGCTCAGGGCAAAGAACTAAATTTAGTGCTTGCTTTGAGTTATTCCTCTCGTTGGGAAATTTTGGAAGCAGTTAAAAAAATCGCCAAAGCCCTGTCCGAAGGAAAAATTTTTGAACAGGAACTGGATGAAGATCATTTTTCGAAATATCTTTGCACGGCTAACATTCCCGACCCGGATTTGTTGATCCGCACCGGAGGTGAAATTCGTATCAGCAATTTTATGTTGTGGCAGGCTGCTTACGCTGAATTGTACTTTACCGAAACAGCCTGGCCTGAATTCAGGAAAGAAGCTTTCTATGAAGCCATTATCGAATATCAGTCCAGAGAAAGACGCTTTGGGAAAACAAGTGAACAACTAACAAAAAAAAGACATTGAACAAGACTCACTCAATACTATATAAGCTATTAACCGGCTTTTTATATTTTTTCTGCGCATTATCTCCGCTTGTTGCTCAAGAAGAGGCTGGTCCGGAGATATATTATTCCTATCCCAGAGAATTAAAAATTGCAGACATTACTGTTGAAGGTATAGATAATTACGAAGATTATGTGTTGATTGGTTTATCGGGATTATCCGCAGGTCAGATAATACGAGTCCCCGGAAGCGAAACCAGCGAGGCCGTCAAACGCTTTTGGAGACATGGCCTTTTTTCGGATGTCAAGATAATGGCGGACAAAATTGAAGGCAACGAAATATGGCTCCGCTTTATTCTCAGCCCTCGGCCCCGAATATCTAAAGTCAATTTCAACGGCATGAAGAAATCCGAGATTGAAGAACTGGAACCCCGTCTCAATATGATTGTCGGCAATCAGATTACTCCCAACATTATTGACAGAGCAGAAATACTGATAAAAAAACACTACGATGGTAAAGGTTACAAAAATGCCAATGTCATCGTTCTGCAAAGGGACGATCCCGAATCCGAGAATCAGGTCATAGTTGAAATAAATGTCGACAAACAGGACAAAGTCAAAGTAAATCAGTTGATAATAGAAGGCAACAAAGCTTTTGCCGACGGTAAAATCAACTGGACTATGAAAAAGACCAACGAGAAAAATAAACTGATCAACTTTTTCAGAACCAAGAAGTTTGTCGACACTGAGTATCTGAACGACAAAATCGCATTAATTGAAAAATACAATGAATTCGGGTACCGAGATGCCATCATTGAAGAAGATACTATTTATCGCTTTGACGACAAGACTGTCAATGTTTACCTGAAAGTGAACGAAGGCCGTCAATACTTTATCCGTGACATCAGTTGGATAGGCAATACTTTATACTCTTCTAACGAGCTGAATATGAGGCTTCAGATCAAAAAAGGCGATGTCTACAATCAAAAAAGACTGACCGAACGCCTGCTTCAATCGCCCAACGAAGACGCCATAACCGACCTCTACATGGACAGAGGTTATCTGTTTTTTCAGGCCATGCCTATGGAGGTAGCTGTGGCACAAGACTCCATCGACCTGGAAATCAGGCTCAGCGAAGGCCAGCCTGCCAGTATAAGGCGTGTAAACATCAACGGTAACGACCGCTTGTACGAACACGTCATCCGAAGGGAACTCTACACCAAACCCGGAGAACTCTTCAACAAAGCGGCCTTAATGCGTTCGGCCCGTGAAATTGCTCAAACCGGCCATTTCGATCCGGAGACCATGGGCATCAATCCCATTCCCAACGAAGACGGTACAGTGGACATCGATTTGAACCTTACTTCCAAATCGAACGACCAGGTAGAATTTTCTCTGGGTTGGGGCAGCACAGGTATAGTAGGATCCATCAGTCTGAAGTTTACCAATTTCTCTATGCGTAATCTGCTTAGGCTGAACGAGGGAGTATTACCTCAGGGAGACGGACAAACCTTTAGTATTACCGGCCGTACCAATGGGCAATATTACCAGTCGTACAGTTTCTCGTTTATGGAACCCTGGTTGGGCGGGAAAAAACCCAACTCTTTCTCTTTGTCGGGATACTACTCCTATCAAACAGGCGTAAGCGACCGATATTACGAGAATTACTACAACAATTACATGATGAATTATGCCTATTACGGCAATTCATACGATTACGGCGATTATTACCTGACCGAAATGGACCCCACCAAATATATTAAAATGTGGGGCTTATCTGCCGGTCTGGGCACGAGGTTAGCCTGGCCGGACGACTATTTTCAACTGTTCTCGGAATTTTCGTATCAGCACTACAATCTGCAAAACTGGATGTATTTTCTTATATCCAACGGCAGGAGCAACGACCTGAGCCTTAACTTTACTCTGAGTAGAAACTCTACCGATAATCCTTTGTATACTCGTTCAGGCTCTTCTTTTTCATTATCGTTGGGTCTTACTCCTCCATTCTCGATGCTTGACAATAAGAGCGACGAGGATTACAAAAACATGAACAGCCAGGAACTATATAATTGGATTGAATACTATAAGGTACGTTTCCGTTCCAGAACATTTACTCCGCTGAGCGGAAACCGGAAATTAGTCATGGCCACCCGTTTTGATATTGGCTTGCTGGGAGCATATAATCAATACAAAAGATCGCCTTTCGGCACTTTCTATATGGGAGGTGATGGTATGACAGGCTACTCGAGCAGCTATGCCTACGATATCATCGCTCTCCGGGGTTACGGCAACGGCGATTTGGGTGTGGGCTGGCTCTATCAAAGAGTTGGTTTGGAACTGCGCTATCCTTTGTTACTGGAACAATCGGCCACTATTTATGCCTCCGCTTTTCTGGAAGCAGGAAACCTCTGGTCTGATTTAAAATATTATTCTCCCTTTGAATTGAAACGTTCTGCAGGTGTGGGCGTGCGAATATTTATACCTATAGTAGGATTACTGGGAATCGATTGGGCATATGGATTTGATCCTGTTGGCACCGAAAGCAAAGCACACGGAAGTGAATTTCATTTCGTCATAGGACAGGAATTCTAAAATTTGTTTTTAACTTTGAGCAGCTTTTAAAGTCAAATACCAAAATTTCGCAAGTATGAAAAAAGTATATTTATTAGTAATCAGTCTGATTTTCAGCAGCACGGCTGTATTTGCTCAGAAATACGCCCTGATTGATATGGAATACATATTTTCGCGTATTCCGGCATACGAGATGGCCAACGACCAATTGAACCAAGTGTCCAAAAAGTGGCAGGCCGAAGTAGATGCCCTGGCTAATGCAGCTAAAGAGCTCTATACAAAGTATCAGGCCGAAATGGTTTACCTTTCGGACGATATGAAAAAGAATAAAGAAAACGAAATCCTGGCCAAAGAAAAAGAGCTGGCCGATTTAAAACGAAAGTATTTCGGCTCCGAAGGCGAACTTTATAAAAAACGCGAAAGCCTGCTCACCCCTATACAGGACGAAATCTACAACGCCGTCAAAGAGCTGGCTGAAGAGCAATCCATTATGTTAATTCTGGATCGGGCTTCCGGAGTTAATATTGTCTTTGCCTCTCCTTCTATTGACATCAGCGACCAGGTTTTAAAAAAATTGGGCTATTAATCACTAAGCCCTTGTTCTTTCAATAACATTTTAATTATCAATACAAAAAACGACGTTATGTATAAACATTTTATTATTGCTGTCTTATGTTTTTTGCCTTTGCTGGCAGTTGCTCAGGAATTCGGTTACATCAACAGAGCCGAAGTATTTCAGGCTATGCCCGAAACGGCAGAAGCTATGAAAAAATTGGATGATTTGGCAAAAAATTACGAGTCTGAATTGCTTATTATGCAGGAAGAATATCAAAAAAAGGGTTCCGAATTTGTAGCTCAGCGAGACAGCCTGCCTGAATCAATTCGTATTCGCCGTATGACAGACATTCAAGACCTGGAACAACGCATACAAAATTTTTATCAGGATTCACAAGAAGATATTCAACGTCAACAACAGGAACTGATAATTCCGATCAACGATAAACTGACCAAAGCTGTACAAGCCGTAGGCGAAGAACTCAGTATGGTTTATATCTTTGACACTTCGGCCAATATGGGCCTGATGTACTGGTCCACGTCCAAATGCAAGGACGTCACTCCCATGGTTAGAGCTAAACTGGGGCTAAAATAGCCTTATTCCGGAATGAACGCAAAGCCGATAGGTGTGTTTGATTCCGGCTATGGCGGTCTGACCATACTGGAAGAATTTCGTCGCAAACTCCCACAATACGATTATCTCTATCTGGGAGACAATGCACGAACCCCATACGGAAATCGTTCTTTTGAATTGGTAAACCAATTTACCTTAGAGGCAGTTCAATACTTGTTCAGACAGGGATGCCGACTGGTCATTCTTGCCTGCAACACAGCCTCAGCCAAAGCATTACGCAACATTCAGCAGCAATATCTTCCCGGCCTGGAACACAACAGCAGGGTATTGGGGATATTGCGGCCGACGGCAGAAGCCCTGGGCCTCCTTACAAAATCGCGACACGTGGGTTTGGTGGGAACACAGGGTACGGTGCAATCGGGCTCCTATCCCATCGAAATTCATAAATTGTTCCCCGATATTCAATTGGAATCGGAAGCCTGCCCGATGTGGGTACCGCTGGTCGAAAATGGAGAACACAACAGCCCGGGAGCCTCCTATTTTGTTAAGAAAGACCTGGACCGGCTTTTCGAACGCGATCCGCTTATCGACACCCTGGTGCTGGCCTGCACCCATTATCCCCTGCTGATGCATCAAATACGCAGGCATTCTCCGCCCGAAGTACAAATAATTACTCAAGGAAAACTGGTAGCTGACAGTCTGGACGATTACCTGATACGTCATCCCGAAATTGAGGAGCTTTGCTCCAAAGGCGGGAGCTGTCGTTACCTGACCACCGAAGCCGAAGATAAATTTCAGGAAATGGCCTCGGTCTTTAGCCTTACTTCGATTAAGGCTCAACAGGTTCACCTGAATTCTCTCTGACGCATAGCTTCAAAGCTGAGTACAGCCGTCGAAACCGACACGTTCAGGGAATCGATGTATCCACGCATGGGAATTTTGATGCGTTCATCAGCATTATTGAGCCAAAAGGGACTCAGCCCGTCGGCCTCCGTTCCCATCACTATGGCTGTATTGTTGCGCATATCTGTATTGTGATACCATTGTGAGGCCTTCAATTCAGCAGCCAGAATCTTTATTTTATGGAGTTTCATCCAATCGAGTGCCTGTTGCGAACTGCAAACAGCTGTCTGCACAGTAAAAAGGCAACCAATACTGGATCGCACTACATTGGGATTGTACAGATCACACAAAGGATCGCAGACGATAACAGCATCAACGGCAGCTGCATCGGCTGTACGTAAAATTGCACCCAGGTTCCCGGGTTTCTCGACGGCTTCGAGTACTATTACAAAAGGATGTTTGGATAAAACCAGCTCTTCGAGCAGATGAGACTTGGTCCTGAGCGTGGCCAGTAAGCCATCGGAACTTTCTCTGTAAGCCAACTTTTGGAAGACAGGCAAAGAGAGTTCTGTTTTTATCTCGTCCGACACTTCTCCTATCAGCCCGGAGTATTCATTTTGGGCAGAGAGTTCGGGGCAAATAAAAAGCTGTTCCGGACGATATCCCTTGCTCAGAGCAAGTTGTATCTCGCGGGCTCCCTCGACCAATACCAAATCCTGTTCTTTGCGCTCTCTGGCTTTGGTCTGTAAACGCAACAATTGCTTTATCTTAGGATTCTGCAGGCTGCTTATTCGTTCCATGCCATATAAGTTAGGGAAATTGAAAGCTCAAATATACGCGATATTTGTTACATTTGTGTTGATTTATTTTACAAGCTATGCAAACAGCAAGTACCGATGGCCATTGGCAGGAATATGAATTGATCGATACCGGGGGTTTCGAAAAATTGGAGCGCTTTGGCCCTTATACTCTACGTAGGCCTGAGCCGCAAGCCATCTGGCCAAAGAAATTAAGCGAAAAAGAATGGTCATCGCTGCCTGAGGCTAGTTTTGTGAAAACTTCCGGCAACAAAAATTCACGAACGGATCATTTGACCGAAAACAACGAAAGAGGGGAATGGCTGCTTAAACCCGGCATGCCCGGACAATGGTTTGTCAACTACAAATACAAAAATCTTTACCTGCGTTTTAGGCTGGGAATGACAGCTTTCAAGCATGTAGGGCTGTTCCCGGAACAAGCCTCTAACTGGAATTTCATTTACGAAAGCCTGCTACAGGAGCAAAAACGACACGAACAACTACCGGAGCTGCAGGAGCAAAAACAGTATGATCAACAGCAGCCACAACAAGGGCCACAGCCAGGACAACAGCAACAACAGTCCTCGGTACTGAATCTGTTCGCTTATACCGGCGGAGCTTCACTGGCAGCCAAAGCCTGCGGGGCCGATGTCAGCCATCTGGACTCGGTAAAACAGGTGCTAAGCTGGGCCAGGGAAAACATGGAAGCCAGCGGACTGGATAATATTCGCTGGATAGTGGAAGATGCCTTGAAGTATGTTCGCAGAGAAGCCCGGAGAGGCAAAAAGTATCAGGGCATCATCCTTGATCCTCCTGCCTACGGCAGAGGACCCGAGGGAGAAAAATGGATACTGGAAGAAGGCATCGTTCCCCTGATGGAAGCTTGCAGAGAGTTGCTCGATCCTAAAAGAGCATTCCTTGTTCTCAATTTGTATTCCATGGGCTTTTCTGCCTCCGTTGCCCGAAATATACTTGGAGAGTATTTCCCTTATGTACAACACATTGAATCGGGTGAACTAGCCATTAACGACCAAGCCGGCCGTAGCTTACCCTTGAGTGTTTATGCCCGGTTTTCACACACTGAATTATGAAAAAACTGGTAGTATTGACCGGCGCAGGCATGAGCGCCGAAAGTGGCATCAGAACCTTTCGGGGATCGGGCGGTTTATGGGAGGAATACCCTATAGAAATGGTGGCAACCCCCGAGGGCTGGAAAACCAATCCGGCACTGGTGACCCAATTTTACAACAAACGCCGTAAGCAACTCCTCGAGGTTGAGCCCAATGCCGGCCACTATGAACTGGCAGCCATGGAAAAATCATTCGACCTGCACATAATCACTCAAAATGTTGACAATTTGCATGAACGTGCCGGCAGCAGCAAGGTCTTACATTTGCACGGTGAATTGACCAAAGTGAGAGGAGAAAAGCATTCAGAATACGTGCTAGAGCTCAAACCCGAGGACTACGAAGTCCGTATGGGAGATTGTACACCCTATGGAGATCAGTTACGTCCGCATATAGTGTGGTTTCACGAAATGGTGACTATGATAGATCCGGCCATGGATTTGGTGAGACAAGCAGATTATTTTGCCGTGATTGGTAGCTCTTTGGTGGTGTATCCGGCTGCAGGCTTATTGCATCTTGTACCCCGGAGGAGTCCCTCTTATGTGATAGATCCCGAAGAACTGACTTTATGCAGATTCCCTGGTATAATCCATATCAAATTACCGGCCTCGGAGGGTATAAAAAAGCTGCACAACTTATTGTTGGAAAACAAAGATCTTTAAAACCGGCTGTGTGGGTATTCTTTTTTTTTATAATTTTGCCCTTCACTTTCATTAATCATAGTAAATGAGAAATTTATCTTTTATAACAGGCTTGCTTATTTTATTACAGGCTTGTTCGGACAATGCAAACTTTATTGTGGAAGGCAATGTTCAAAATGCCGAAAGCAAGACCTTATATTTTGAATTATTTGGACTAAGCAACACTGCTATCATCGACTCTGTTGTATTGGATGAGCAGGGTGATTTCAAATTCAAAGCCCCTCTGCCGGATTATCCTGAATTTTATCGTCTGCGCCTTGACCGGCAGCGCATCTTTCTGGCCGTTGATTCAGCAGTGCACATCAGCATCGAAGCCTCTGCAGAGAACTTTTCAACAAGCTACCGTCTGAGCGGCTCCGACTATTGTATCCAGATGCAGGAACTGGCTTTATTGCAAAGCCATACGCGAAGGCAATACGACTCCATCCAAAGCCTTTTCAATAACAAAAAAGTAGAAGAAGAAGCGTACATCGATCTGGTGTTGAATTGCATAGACAAACACAAAAAACAAGCACAAGATTATATTTTTTCCAATCCGGCTTCGCCTGTAGCTTATTTTGCACTGTTCCAGCGTATTCATAAATTGTTGATTTTCGACCCCTTTTCCGACCAGGACAATCGTCATTTTGCGGCCGTCGCCACTGCCTGGAATGTGCATTTTCCCCATGCCGGGAGAACCCGGCAACTGGTCAATCTGACCATGCAAGGTATGAGTAGCATCCGCAAGCAGCGCATCACACCCGAAGATATCCCTGTTATTGAAATTGACGCTCTCAGGTTTTTCGAAATTAACCTGCCCAATGTTTTTGGTCAAAATATACCCTTATCCAGCCTCGAAGGCAAGGTTATATTGTTGGACTTCACTGCGTTTCAGGCAGACTATTCGGCAGCTCGTACTATTCAAATGAGAGAATTGTACAATAGGTATGAAATATACGGTTTTGAAATATACCAAGTGTCGCTTGACCCCGACGAACATTTCTGGAAAACCGGAGCCTTGAATTTACCCTGGATTTGCGTCCGCGACAAAAATCTGCAAAACTCGGCCTATCTTTCGATGTATAACGTCAGTAACTTACCCAGTTATTTTCTTATAGACAAACAGGGCAATTTGGCCGGCAGAGACGAAACCATACAAAATTTGGACGAAGCCATACAAAAGTTGCTTTAAATCCAAAGTTTTTAGGCTTCTTTTGTCGGGCTATGTTTTAAAACAGGGCTGAAAATTTTTTATATCTCTAAGAATTACATATCTTTGAACCTCATTTTGAGAGGAGTTCCGGCTTTTTGCCGGGATTCTTTTTGTTTAATCCCTTTGAAAGTTTAGGTTTCGAATATGGCAACGAATTACATGACCGAAAATGGTCTGAAAAAATTGAAAGAAGAACTGGAGCAGCTGGAATCAGTAGAACGTCCCTACATCGCAAAGCAAATAGCAGAAGCACGCGACAAAGGTGATCTTTCGGAAAATGCCGAATACGACGCAGCCAAAGATGCTCAGGGAATGTTGGAAATGAAAATTGCCAACCTCAAAGAATTAATCCGTAATGCCCGTATTCTGGACGAAAGCAAAATTAGCATCGAAACGGTTCAAATACTCACCAGCGTTCATCTTCTCAACCTGAAAACAAATCAGGAAATTCAGTACACCATAGTTCCCGACAGCGAAGCCAATCTCAAAGAAAAGAAAATTTCGGTCAGTTCACCCATAGCTCAGGGCCTTTTCGGTAAAAAAGAAGGAGAAGCCGTCGATATTATAGTACCCGCAGGCATTATGTCCTACAGGATCAAGAAAATAGAACACGCAAAATAATACAGTCATGGCCAGTATTTTCAGCAAAATCGTAGCGGGTGAAATTCCCTCATACAAAATTGCAGAAGACGAACATTTTTTTGCCTTTCTGGACATACATCCCCTAATGCCGGGACATACACTGGTGATACCCAAAAAGGAAACAGATTACCTGTTCGATATTGACGATCAGGAGCTGGCAGCAATGATGGTCTTTGCCAAAAAGATTGCATTGGCTTTAAAAACCTCCCTACCCTGCAAACGCATTGGGATGGCTGTTGTGGGCATGGAGGTTCCTCATGCGCACATCCATCTGATTCCCATAAATAAAGAGACGGATATGCTTTTTTCTAAACCCAAACTCAATCCGACCACGGAAGAAATGAGGGCTATAGTCGAAAAAATCACCAAGTCTTTGCAATAGAATGCCTAAGCCTTTGCACATCATTACCCCGGTCAAAGACTCCTACGAAACTACAGCCGGTAGCATAAGAGCCATAATGGGATCGGACTTGCCCGCTTCCTGTTCTTATACTGTTTACAACGATTTCAGTACGACAGACAACAAGAAACTTCTCGACGAATTAGCCTTGGAGCTCGGTTTTGGCCTGGTACACCTGGAAGATCTGACAACAACTCCCTCGCCCAATTACCGGCTGGTATTGCAACTTGCTCAAAAGAAAGCCCTGGCTGCAGGAGCAGACCTGATGATCATTGAATCGGACGTCTGCGTAAAACCGGAAACCATAAAGAAAATGCATACAGCCAGTGTCGGCTTGCACAATCCCGGAGTGGTGGCCGCTGTTACGGTTGATGAAAATGGAGCCATCAATTTCCCCTACCTCTACGCTTCTTCTTACCCTTCGTCAACCATCAAAACCCGTAAACGATTGAGTTTTTGTTGCTCTATTCTAAGCAACAAGCTCTTATCAACATATAATTTTGAACTCCTTGATCCGGACAAATCCTGGTTCGATGTATTTATTTCACATAAATCGCTTAAACTTGGTTTTAGCAATTACCTGATGACAGAGCTGCCGGTTCTGCATAAGCCACACAGCAGCAGACCCTGGAAACAATTGAAATATTCCCGTCCCTGGAAGTATTACTTCCAGAAAATTCTTAAGCAGCGCGACAAAATTTAACCGGCTGTTTATTTTACGACATGACTATGGAAAAGCCTTTGATCTCTGTAATAGTCCCGGTTTACAATATGGAAGCCTATTTGGCGGAATGTCTTGATTCTATTCTTAAATCGGGCTATTCCCCCTTTGAGCTTATTATTATGGACGACGGCTCTACAGACAGATCATTGCAGATAGCCAGGGAATATGCAGCAAACCACCCCAACATCCGGGTACAAACCCAGGCCAATGCCGGTGTGTCTGCAGCCAGAAATGCAGCGATCGAAATGGCGCAAGGAGAATATATACTGCCTGTAGATGCAGACGACCTGATACATAGGGATTATTTGGAAAAAGCCGTCGAAGTGTTGCTTAAGCAAGATTCGGTAAAGGCAGTCACAGCCCGGGCTGAATTTTTTGGCGATAAAACAGGGGAATGGCTCTTACCGAACTATTCTCCATCCTTGCTGGCCAGAAAAAACATACTCAGTGTCTGCGCCATGTTCCGCAAAAGAGACTGGGCTGCCTGCGGCGGCTATTGCACTTATATTCCCGGACGAGAAGACTGGGATTTCTGGATTTCCATGCTCAAAAACGGAGGTGAAGTAGTTCGCCTTAACTTAACCGGCTTTTATTATCGCTACAGAAAAAGTTCCAGAAGGGTAACCGACAGAAAAAAGAAGAGACAGGTAATCGATATTCTAAATAAGCGCCATGCCGATTTTTTTGAAAGAGAACTCAAAGGTAAACTGCATTACAACAGAACCTATTCCAAATTCTTTAATTCAATAACCAATTTATTGGAGTCCAAAAAAATAGTTCTTCACAAGGATTATAACAAGCTGTATCCTTTCATTTCTTCTCTGCACGAACAATTTGAAACAACGGGAGACTTGATGTTTCAAGCCAGAAATACCATAAAAAGTTACCTTGTTCAGGATCTGGATGTTGTGGTAAAATCCTATGGTAATCCCCTGTTTATCAATAGGATTATTTACGGAAATATTCGGGCTTCAAAAGCCAAAAGAGCGTATAAATACGCCCTGAAACTCAGGAGCTACGGCATTAATACCCCTCAGCCACTGGCCTATATTGAAATAAAAAAAGGCCTCATCTTATACAAGAGTTATTTCATCAGCCTCAAATCCACCTTCCACAATCATCTTTACGATCTTTGTGCCGAAACTCCGGCTAAGGAAGTCGACAAACTGGTAAGGGGAATCGCTGTTTTTACCGCAAAACTCCACGACCTGGGTATTTTGCATAAGGACTATTCCTCGGGGAATCTCTTATACGAAATTAATAAACACGAAGTGCTTCTGCAGGTAATCGACCTGAATCGCATGCGCTTTGGACGGGTGGGCCTAAAAAAAGGCTGTAAGAATTTCGAAAGACTATGTTTAAACGAAGAAATCCTCAGCCGGATAGCGGAAGAATACTCAGAAGCGCGCTCTTTTGATAAAGCCCTCTGTGTAGCAGAAGTACTAAATCACAATCGAAAACATCGAAGCCGTCGCTCAAAAAAGCAAGGACAAGGTCAAAGCACATCAAATTTATAGCCTTGCGCCAGACAAAACTCAATGAATTCAGGTAAGACTGCCCTAAGATTTTTTTCCGCCTTTAGCGAATCGTGAAAAACAAGAATAGAACCCTTTCTGACACCTTTCCTTACAATATCAAAAACTTCATTGGGGCTTAGTTTGGCATTGTAATCCCGGGAAATGACATCCCATTGCACCAATTCGTATTTTTTTCTGAGCTCACGATACTGAGCATAAGTCAATTCCCCGTGTGGGGGACGAAACAATTTACTCCCTATCAGTTTGTCGGCTTTTTCGACATTAGCCAGATAGCCTGCCAGATCTGTTCTGAATGCCCGCAGGTGATTGTAAGAGTGGTTGCCCCTTTGATGCCCTCGGGTTTTGATTTGCTCAAACAAATCGGGATAGCGGGCCACATTTTCGCCCACGCAAAAGAAAGTGGCCTTAATACCGTAGTGATCGAGCGTATCCAACACCCAGGGAGTAAGCCCGGGTATCGGACCGTCGTCAAAAGTCAGGTAAATCTTGTTCCCGGCAAAAGATTTACGCCAGGTAATTCCAGGTATCCAGTGCAGGCAACGACTAAATCCCGTAAACAGTATATTACCTAAGCCGCTGATATTGCTGAATAAATTGGTTAAAGTATTGAGAATACTTAGTAAAATCTTCCGCGAAGGCTTGGTCTACTTCTCCCGGTTCTTCTATGCCGGCCGAATCGGTAGCTGCTTTCTGGTAGAACTTCATAAGTTCCTGCATTACATATAGCTGGTTATTTATGGATCTGCCGGAAGCACGCATCAGCTGATCTCTTAAGTTGAAAAACCAGCTTAGGTTCTGAACACAAAGATCCATTCCCTGATCCGCAATAGCCTTTGCCCGCTGTTTTTCTCCCAGCTGATACAATACATCGGCTATTTCAATCATTCCGGCCATGCCTCCGTCAATAAAATTAACAGGGACATGCTCAACAGGAAGTTCCTCGAGGCATTTATCTATAGCCTGCAAAGCCATATCGTGCTTGCCTTCCTGATAAAGAGCCCTGACAAGATAACCAAACATTTGCCGGTGAGTGCGACACATTCTCAGGTTATTTTCGTCCAGATAGATAGTAGGATTTTCTTTGATGCCTCCCCAAAGAAATTTATTAACCATATTGTCGTACATTTTTTCGGTATTCACCGACTTGTTGCTTTCCAGCGGAGCAATTTTATAAATAAGGCCTTCGTGCAAAAAATACCGTTGCAACATAGTCATTTGCGCAGGATCTACGGTGACCGCATAGTACATAGATCTTTCCCAGTTGTTTTCCTCGAGCAGCTTGAGTGTCATTATCTCGTGCTTACCCAAATAGTTCTTAGCTTCCAGATTGATATGCATTCGGGAAATAATATCCTGAGCATACTTGGGTTCCAGGTAGCCGTTTTCGAGCACTTTTTCTGCATCGATATCCAAATAAAGTCTGTTGGCAGGAATATGATCGACATTATCTCCATATCCCTGTACTCGTTTAGTGTTAGGTTCATCACTGGCCAGCCAGTTCATGGCGAAGGGCAAACTGATAGTATCCTGGGTGCGGGGAATAATACGGGCAATATCACGCTTGCCGTTGCTGTATTTCGATTTATGCCAGCTTAACGGGAAAGCATCCGATTCGTAATAAGGCCTCAGCATCTGATCGTAGTACCAGTCTGTTTGCAAATAGCTCAGATTACATACCCGCACATCGGTTCGTATTCCCTCCACTTCTTGCAAATACCACAAAGGGAAAGTGTCGTTATCGCCGTTGGTGTAAATGATGCTGTTTTCTTCGCATCCTATCAGATAATTATAGGCAAAGTCGCGGGCCGTATAACGATCGGACCTATCGTGGTCATCCCAGTTCTCGGAGGCCATCAGCACCGGCACTCCCAATCCGAGCACTCCGGCCAGGAAGGCTGCCGGTACAGGCTTCAGGGCTTTGCGCAAAATGTTTACCAAAGCAGGCACACCCAGGCCAATCCATATACAAAAGGCATAAAACGAACCGGCATAAGCATAATCTCTTTCACGAGGTTGCAAGGGTGTTTGATTTAAATACAAGACTATGGCCAGTCCGGTCATGAAAAACAGAAGAAAGGTAATCCAGAATCCCTGTAAACCTTTTTTCCCGGCATAAGCCTGATACAAGAGCCCCAGTATGCCCAAAAGCAAGGGTAACATATAATAACGGTTGCGGGCCTTGTTATTGGCCAGCTCCGGGGGCAGATTGCTTTGATCGCCTACCAGGTATTTATCGATAAAATTAATACCGCTAATCCAATTCCCGTTATTGGCTTCGCCCAGGCCCTGAATATCGTTTTGACGTCCCGCGAAATTCCACATAAAATAGCGCCAGTACATAAAATTCACCTGATACGAAAAGAAGAAACGCAGATTTTCGCTCATAGTCGGCTTGTACACAGTTTCAACCTGACCACACTTATTGTACTTAACGGGACTGCCTTTGAAATTGACCCAATCCTTGTACATCAACACATGTTCCGGTTTATTGCTGTGCATGCGGGGGAAAAACATATTCAACTCGTCTGCCATGACCGGACGTTCGTTGTAGCCGGAAATGATATATCTATCCTTTTGATCGGCCGAAGTTTTAACCTCTTTGTTCCATACCGGGCCTTTCTTTTTGTATTGAGGCACACAAACATTGCCCTGTCTTTTCCAGGCTATATCCGATACAAAAGTTTGTCCGTAGATCAAGGGGGTTTCGCCATACTGTTCACGGTTAAGATAACGCTCCAGGGTAAACATATTGTTGGGAGAGTTCTGATCCATAGGAGGCTGGGCACTCGAGCGTATCACTGTTACGCCATAACTGAAATAGCCTATCAGCATCACCATAAGCGCCAGCAAAGACGTATTGATAAGTTTTCCGTCGAGTTTCTTCCACATAAAGACGACCACAAGAGTCAATCCGCAAAGCAAAAGCCATATCCAGGGACTGTTGCTGAAAAACGGAATACCGGACAATATAATATTCAGGGCAAAAACCAGTTTCATCCTGAATTCATTCTTGCCACGGTAGCTTTCTATCAATCCCCAACAAATGGTGGCTATCATCACTAAAATGTACACTACAGCTCCTGTATTGAAGCCAAAACCCAGGACATTCACAAACAAGAGATCAGCCCAACCGGCCATATTCACAAAACCGGGAACCACACCGTATAATACGATGGCAATCAAAACAAAAGAACCTAAAAGTGCCAGAGCAGCTCCTTTGAAATTGGAGTTTTGGTTTTTTCTAAAATAAAATACCAGGACTAATGCAGGTATACACAATAAATTCAACAAATGCACCCCGATGGAAAGCCCCATCAGATAGGAAATGAATATAATCCAACGCAGGGAATGCGGATTATCGGCATCTTCTTCCCATTTGAGTATAGCCCAAAACACCACTGCAGTAAACAAAGATGAATAGGCATACACCTCGCCCTCTACAGCCGAGAACCAGAAAGTATCCGAAAAAGTATAAGCCAGAGCACCCACCAAACCTGCACCCAACACAGTAATTATTTCTGCCGGTTTCATGTTGTCCTTATCCTTGACAACCACTTTTCTGGCCAAATGAGTTATGGACCAGAACAAAAACAAAATAGTCAGTGCACTGAACAAGGCCGACATGGCATTTAACATTAGTGCTACCTGTTCGGGGCTGCTGGCAAAATTCGCAAAGAAGCGGCCTGTCAGCATAAAAAACGGAGCTCCGGGAGGATGTCCCACATCGAGCTTGTAGGCCGATGAAATGAATTCACCGCAATCCCAGAAACTGGTCGTAGGCTCAATGGTCAGCAAATAGGTTACAGCAGCCACCAAAAAAGCGAACCAACCGAATACGTTGTTTAAAAGCTTGAAATTTTTCATGTTGTTACAATAGAAAGAGGCTTCGGATCAACCCGAATGGATAATGTTGAATTTCGGACAAAGATAAAATTATCGTATCAATAAGCGACAAAGATAGAAAAACAATTCAAAACTCAGGCTTGTATTAGGGTTGATTCTGACTGCTAAAGCTGCTTTTGGCAGAAAATCGGTACTGAAAACCCAAACGAAACTCAGTTAAGCAACAAGCCTGCACAACATCCAACAAACTCCCCACTTCGTTCCGGTCGGAATAAGCCCGATGCCTGAGTCGCAACCAGCATTGAAAATTCCGGAAAGGCTGCATTTTGCAAGACAACACATATACACTGCCCGTACCGCTGTAGGCAGGAATAGAGAAAACACCCGGCAGGTCGTGTTCGTAAAAATAGACTCTGTTTTCATAACTGTCGGTGTCAAACATAGCGTACTGAAGTGACAAACTAAACCGCCCGTCGGGAGTCTTGTAACGGCATTCCTGCGAAAACAAGGCCCCCACAGAGGTTTCACCTGCAACAACATTAAACTGATTTAGCTCTGCTTTGGTTTTAAAACTCCATCCTCCAAAGCCGGACATAAATTGAATCCTCAGCTGCTTTTTGGTATGGCCGGCACAAAGAGGTATGCCTTTTCTCTCTTCAACCGACAGATTTTCTGTTTTCGATTTATCCCGGTAACGCAGACTCCATTCAAAACCATTCAAAGAATAAGAACTAAGCTCCAGCCCCAGATCGTACCCGGACGAAGGAGAGTTGACTCCGTATTTCAACCAGGGGAACTGAAAAAAATCAAGATAAGTATCAAGTTTTATGTGTTTAAATATTCGGTATTCCACAGCGGTAAACCATCCAATTTCGTTGCATACCCGGGTATTTTCCGAAAAAGCTGCCGCAAAATAAGCCTGGTAAGCAGGGCTGTAATATCGTAGGGAATGGACTATATTCAATAAGGGATGTGGCCGGTATTGCAACTGGTGGTAATTGGCCGTGTGGAATTCCTTATCAAAAGCACATTCGCCTCTGAATAAGGCGGTTCCGCAGCGAAAACGGTAATCCAGCGAAAGATTCAGATTATCTCTGCCTCTGAAATAATAGAGAGAATAAGGTTTGAGGTCCGGATTACAGAAAGCATTAAATTTGTAATAAAGCACATTCGCTCCGACTTGAAAGAAACTGTGATTCAAACCAATATGAGCCCCCGCACTGTATTGCCTTAAAGAATTTTTTGATCTGATCTCGTTCAAAGTTCGGTGCAAGCCGTCGCTGCGAACAGAACTGAAGCTCCCCTCCGCTACTGCGGCATCCAGTTTGCGACAGGAGGCAAAAGCTAGTAATTGAAGGCTTTCTGTCACCGACACATCGATGGCTGCCCCCCTAAAGTAAGCACTTTCTGAGCTGGAAAAATGCCTGTTTACTAATTTTGGCACAGACGAAAGCCCAGCCATGGAGCTTGATTTTCCCGAACTGAAACCCGAAGCAACAAGCAGTCCCCGACCCAAATTAAGTCGATAATCTCCTAAAACTACCGTATTTATCTTTGCCAGATTATGAGCCGCTATATGAAAAGACAGAAAATCGACAGGCTTTTCTCCCAAATCATGTTCCATAACCAGACCATACTGAAACTGCCTGCCATAGCTGTACTGGCACTTGCAGACTCCCGAAAAAGGCAATCCAAGGTAAGCTTTTCCTGCAGCTTTCAGGGCAGAATCAGCGGCATTAATCAGCCCCTGCCTGAGTTGAAAACCGGAAGCCGTATACATTCTAAGCTCGTACTTTCCGCGACTCAGAAGCTTTTTAAAATCGACCTTTTCGGGAGTATGACTCTCTGCCCCGATATATAAAAAAGGTCTGATACGCCTCAAACTCAATTCATCCATACCCTCACACAACAACAACTCCGACAGAGAGTACAAAGGTTTATGAGTATACAGGAAATAAGCCAGCTTTTCTTTTTGATCCGGATTTAAAAAAGGCAAAGACTCCAATTGTTCTCTGCCTACATCGTTCAGATTAATAGGCTGTTCCAACAATTCCTCTATTTCTTGCGCCAAGGCTTCGACATCAGCTTCCGGATTTTGTTCTATCCAATCTGTCATCAGACTCTCCAGGTTTTCAGTAGCCTCTGCCGATTCCTGCGCACAAAGAGTTGATGAATAAACGATGATTAACAAGAACAACCAATCAAGGCGTATAATGCAGCGAGACAGCATAAGAGGCGGGCAATTGTTTGTGCAAACGACAGGCGGCTTCCAAGCTGAATTTCTTCCATGTACAAGCCAGTCCCAACGAAGGCTGCATTAGCGGATAATTCAGGCCCAGCCTGCAACGCAGGCATTTCAGGAATGCCGCCTCCATTCCCATGTGCACCAGAAGATCCTGTCTTTGTGGCTTTTCGATTTCCAGGACAAAATCAAGCCGGGGATCGGGACGATAAGCACAGGCCAGGTGATAACTTTGAATCAGAGCTATACCCGCAGCTCTGGCCGCAATGGGATTGAACATATAAGCCCCCAACCGCCATTGTTGATTAATAAGGTAATACACATAACATTCGGTCAGAAGAGCTGTGCCGGCCGAAAGCTGACTGCCGGCAAATCGGTACAATCCCAGACGAAACCCGCCACTAAGGCTTTCGGTCAGGGAGCGTGCACAGCCCAGGCTGATCAGGTTCTCGTTGTATACCTCTGTCCCGGAACGCCCCAGGTTCAACTGAAAATCAGCCAAAGGGGATTGCACTTGAAAAAACAGGCCGGTGACCGCCAGCGAAGTCCGGGCAAATGGCACATAACAGGATGCCTGAGCTCGCTGTACACTCAAAATCTTGTCTTGCTGTTTTTGAAAAACAGCTTCTGAAAAGATCAATTGCGAAATAAGCAGGGCATCGCCCATAGCCAAACTTTTAGCATCACCGTACCATTCGCGGGCTGAAACTGTTTGTGCATTAAGAGCCGCGGGGTATAGTAATACAGATAGTACAGCCACACAGCAAAGAAGTCTGCAATATTCAGCTCCGGCGATCGCAAGCGCTTGCCAACATTTGCACAGCAGAGAACTTTGTTGTCCTTTGATTAAAGAGCTTATTTTAAAATCACTGTTCTTGTAAATAATTATCAAAGAGGGATCGGGAATTTTAGTAACATTCATAAGAGTCAAAATTAATTGATACAAATATAATATTTATGATTCTGTTTTATAATATATTTCTATTATTAAATATACACTTCCCGTTCTATAATGAGTATTTATTTGCCACTTGGCTTTAAAGAGGTATTTTTGCAAGCTAGAACTGAATTATATGCGCTATCTTTTGTTTACGCTGCTTATTTTGTTGAGTATAAACACTCAGGCACAAATTGACGAGGGCATAAACAGGCAAATTCCTGTCCAGCCTCCGCAGTTGATGCCTGCACAGGTAGAAAGCGGAGATACTGTACTGCTGGTCAATCTGAGTCCGGTGTATGTTTATCCGGGTCTGATTTTCAAAAACAAACGCGAAGAGCGTTATTACTGGCGACTGGTACGTGATGTAAAACTATGCCTTCCTCTGGCCGGAATAGTCTCAAGTACCCTGATCGAAACCGCGGAATACATGGAGACACTCCCTGACGACAAAGCCCGCGAAAAACACCTGAAACAAATGCAGCGCGACCTGATAAGAGATTATGAACCCACATTACGCAAAATGAGCTATAGTCAGGGAAAAATCCTGCTTAAGCTCATTGTACGGGAATGCGATTCTTCTCCATACGATATAATCGCAGCCTATATGGGTTATTTTGCGGCCAATTTCTGGCAAGGCGTAGCCAGATTATTCACGGCAGACCTAAAAACCGATTACAATCCTGCCGATGATCAGACTGACCAGCTCATCGAACGGATAGTGATTATGGTTGAACAGGGAATGTTATAAGCCGAAGAGCTTTTTTACCTGCTCTACATAATCCAGTTTTTCCCAGGTAAAGAGTTCCACTTCCATTTCTTTTTCCCCTTCGTAGCGCGAAGAGAAGCGTTTAAGCATGGTTTGGGGTTCTCGTCCAAAATGCCCGTATGAAGCGGTTTCGGAATAGATAGGATTACGCAGCTTTAAGCGTTGCTCTATAGCTTTGGGGCGTAAATCAAAGAGTTGGCCCACACTTTGAGCAATTTCTCCATCGCTGAATTTAACGCGCGATTTACCGTAGGTATCGACAAAAATATTGACGGGACGGGCCACGCCAATGGCGTAAGAAATCTGGATCAAAATTTCGTCTGCCACCCCGGCAGCCACCAGGTTTTTGGCAATGTGTCTGGCAGCGTAGGCGGCCGATCGGTCCACCTTGGAAGGATCTTTACCCGAAAAAGCTCCACCTCCGTGAGCTCCTTTGCCTCCGTAGGTATCGACAATAATTTTCCGGCCTGTCAAACCGCTGTCTCCGTGAGGTCCGCCAATCACAAATTTACCGGTAGGATTTACGTGCAGAATAAGCTTGTCGTCGAGCAAGGCTTTCAGGCCGGGATCAGCGTTAAAAACTCCGGGCAGTAAGTATTTTTGAATATCCTTGCGGATAATGTTTAACATTTCCGCATCTGCCTGCTCCTGGCTAAGCCCATTGCCCGCAGTAATAAATTCATCGTGCTGGGTGGAGACAACGATGGTATGAATACGTTCGGGTTTCCCGTTATCGTTGTATTCAACAGTAACCTGTGATTTGGAATCGGGACGCAGGTAAGTCATCACCTCTCCTTTGCGCCGGATGGCTGCCAGCTCTTTGAGCAGACGGTGCGACAGTTCCAAAGGCAGTGGCATATAATTGTCGGTATCCTTGCAGGCATAACCAAACATCATACCCTGATCGCCGGCACCCTGGTTCATAGGATCGACTTTGGCGGCTCCATCAACACCCCGGTTGATATCGTCCGATTGCTCGTGGATGGCAGAAAATACTCCACAGGAATCGCCATCGAACTTATATTCGCTTTTGGTATACCCTATTTCGTTAATCACCTGCCTTGCTACTTCTTGCACATCTACATAAATGCTCGACTTCACTTCGCCGGCCAACACCACCTGACCGGTAGTTACCAAAGTTTCACACGCTGTTTTGGAATTCTCGTCGTAAGCTAAAAAAGCATCAACCAAAGCATCCGAGATCTGATCGGCCACTTTGTCGGGGTGTCCTTCGGACACCGATTCTGAAGTAAATAAATATCCCATCGTTCTATCTGTTTTATAGCCCGCAAACACACCAAACCGGCATGATCAGGGGCCAGTGATACTTAATAAAAGTCTTGGAAGCAAGGGATGATTGCAGAAAAGAAGATGATTCTTTAGCATTTTTTCATGTGGTTGCAAGCGTCCAAATCCTTCCACAAAAGACGCTGCAAAAATACAGCTCCTTTTTTTGTCCTGCAAGAATATGCGAACATTTTTGTTCCAATGTTTTCATTTAAACCTAAAATGGCTATTTTTGAGCTTATTTAGAAGTCGTGAACTCTATGCTGAATCTTTACCCAAACACCTTACAACTATGAGAAGTGCTTTATTTATTGCAACATTCACCCTATTACTGAGTTTTACAGTCCGGCTTGCGGCCCAGGACAATCGTTTTAATCCGGAACCCGGCCCCGATCCCTCTGTTCATGACCCGGTAGTAGCCAAAGAAGGCGATACCTATTATTTATTTTGTACAGGATTTGGAATTTCTGTTCTTTCTTCGACAGACATGGTCAACTGGAAGCGCGAAAAACCGGTTTTTCCGGAAGCTCCGGCCTGGGCTGTCGAAGCTGTCCCGGGATACAGAGGTCATACCTGGGCTCCCGACATAATTAAGCACAACGACAAATATTATCTATATTATTCGGTCTCCACTTTCGGCAAAAACAACTCCTGCATTGGCGTTGCCACCAACAAAACTCTCGATCCCGCATCCCCCGACTTCAAATGGGAAGATCGGGGCATGGTGCTGCGTTCCATTCCCAACCGCGATATGTGGAACGCCATCGATCCTAACATCGTCATAGATGAAAACGGCACGGGCTGGATGAGTTTCGGCTCTTTTTGGGAAGGCATCAAGCTGGTCAAACTTGACGAGAGCCTTTGTGCCCTGGCTGAGCCCCAGGAATGGTATCCTATCTCGGGCAGACCGCGAACCATCAACGACATTGATGTACAGCCCGGTGGCGGCGCTGTTGAAGCTCCTTTTATTTATCGCAGAGGCAGTTTTTATTATCTCTTTGTTTCCTTTGACATGTGCTGCCGCGGAGCCCAAAGCACCTACAACGTGGTGGTGGGCCGTTCCCGTAAAGTGACCGGCCCTTATGTGGACAGAGAAGGCAATGTAATGACCAAAGGCGCAGGGACCTTAGTTGTCAAAGGCAACGAACGTTTCCCCGGAGTAGGACACAATGCCGTAGCCGGTTTCGACGGTAAAGATTTCCTGTTCTTTCACGGCTACGACATGGAACGCAACGGCCGCTCCATCCTGCTGATACGCGAAATCAGCTGGGACGAACAAGGCTGGCCCACAGTAGTATTATAACAGCTTATTCATTTCTAAGCATCAACTTCAACAGGACTTTATCCACATCGGAACTCAGCTTAATCAGGTAAATCCCTTCGGGCTGTCCGCTCAGGTCAAGCTCTGTCAGGTTTTGGTCTGTTGCTTTGTCCTGATTGATTATCAACTGGCCGGTCAGGGTGTAAACACTGATTTGCTTGAACTCCTGCCCGGGATCAGAAACAAAGACTTTGCCCCTGCTTGGATTCGGATACAAAGCGGCCTGCACCTCTTTAAGCGGTTCCGGACTCAGGTCTATCGTCCAGCCTCTTGTTTTGAGATGGATTTCGTCCAGGGTCAACACAGCACCGGCAAAACTGCTGTCTGAATTTTGGGGTATAGAGGAACTGGCCATAATAACTATGTTGTCCGGTTCTATCCAATAAGCTAAGGTCGGCATTTCGTCCTGACTAAAAGGAATCTCGACCAAAGTATAAGTATCAGTTGCACCTAAATAGCGGGTAGGGGCATCCACCAAACTGTTGCCTAAAAGGAAGAATACACTGAAAACTGCCGAATCCAGAGGATTGGCAGGCTGGTATTTGTAATAAAAGAAGAGTGTATCTGTTAAGTTCCATATGGGCAAACCGCCTTCAAAACCTGCTGTAATCCACGATCCAGAGAACAACATTCCGGGCATGCTGTAATAATCTTCCTCCTCCTCAACCAATTGTGTATGTAACTCAACTGCGTAAGAACCCGCAAAGGCCTCTGTGGTTTTAAGCACCCCTCCTTCTACACCGTAAGGTGAACTCCAGGACAAGGGTTTCTCTATCCGTTTCTCAACCCAGGCTTCAAAATCGCCGTTCAAATCCACAGGCTGCGCATATAACCCGGTAAATGTGACTTTGTCAATAAACAATTCCGATCCTTCAACATAAGTCTCAGTCATCGCATTACCCGAAGCAAAACCGAGAATAAATGAATCGGGAACTTGCAACAGCGGAGGATCCAGAATGGTATCAAACAAGACATAGCTCGAGGCCGCTGTCAAAGGAAAAGCATAAGTACCCAGATTCTGTCCTTCTTTGCTGAAAGCCAATAATACGACTGCCGTATCACTGCCTTGAGGGTAATATTTATAATACAGGCTTATACCTGTAGGTGCTTCATTAATAGGTGATCCCCCGTGCCATTTTTCAAAATCCTCGCTCGGATTTGCATTGAGCACAAAGCCGGTCATTAGTTCCTCGTAATACTTCCTGTTTATCATGTTCAAGGCCCAATTTCCCTGAACGGCATCATTGGTTTTGAAAACCGAGGGCTCCAGATTCAAATCGACATCAAGGATAGTATTGGTATTATATGGATAATTCAGAGGATAATCGTAACCTTTGGTCTCCCAATATTCAAATCCTCCGTTGGGAATTTCCGGGTTGGGATCGGTAGGATCTTTCACCGGCGGCACATAAAATTCCGAACGGAAATGCATATTATCAATCCAGAGATGACTGCCCACAAAGGAAGGATCTCTGTCTTCCCAATCCGTGGACAAAATACTTACAATGACTGTATCCGGAGGAATAGCATAATATTTATAGATTTCGATCAGAATATCCTTTTGCACGTAAGTGTCTGATGGCTCCAGTTCTGCCTCTTCGTACCAGACATATTCACCTTCCCTTTTAAAATGCAGCCTGACGACGGCTCTGGCAGAATCGGTGGAAGCATGGTATTTGTAGTAGAAGGTCAAGGTATCTTTGGTGTTCTCAAAGGCTATGCCTCCGCGCTGACATTGACACTCATCATCCCAATAACCATTGGAAACCTCACCGGGTCTGGCTACCTGTACACCATCATCCATGCCGGCTATTGTCTTTAATTCAAGCGCATACTTTCCCTGTACTGCATCAGTCGACCTGTCGAAACGTTCATAATCCATACTGTTCTTTTGCCATTCCTGTGGAATAAACAGGCTTTTTGTTTGCCAAAGCTCAAAGTCACCGTTTAATTCGGCGGGCTGAGCGCTCAAACCTTTCAGGCTGATATTGTCAATATACAATTCACAGCCCGCAGGTTTAGCCATATCTTCCAGACTGCCGGTTGACAAAACGCCGAATACCATTGAATCAGGCACTTGGGTCAATGGTGGTTCAAAATCAAAATCAAAAGGCACATAATTGTAAGTCATGGGAGTATCCAGTTTCAAATGGAAATAATACTCCTGCAACAACTGCCCGTCTTTTTGGAACATAAAGAGCAACATGGCAGAATCGAGTTCCGATTGATTGTACATATAATGGCCTGTTATGCCTGTGGGTGCTTCGGTCATGGCAAAACCTCCGTGCCAGGTAGCGGGATCGCCTTCGCCCGGATTGGTATTCATAATAAAGCCAAAATTCACTGTTTCCTGTGCATCGTCACTAAAGAGACGCAGAGCGTAATTACCGCTTTGGGCCATGGTGGTTTTGACGGCAGTTGGCACAAAAGGCTCCAGGAACAAACGGAACATATTAGAGGTAAATGGATAATTTTCGGGGTATTCGTAACTGATGCTGTCCCAGGCTTCAAAATCACCGTTGGGAAAAACGGTGGCTTTGGTGATGGGTTTGTTCCCCGGGTTCCCCGGGTCACCAGGGTCGCCGGGATCGCCGGGATCACCGGGGTCTCCGGGATCTCCGGGATCGTTGGTACCGTCTAACAGCATAAAACCATCCAGCAACAGCGTCGATCCGACAAAACCTGCCTCCTGATTTTCCCACAAACTGCTGTAGGTTTCAATTAACAACCTGTCGGGCTTGGTCCACATCCATTTTGTGTCAAAGGGAATTTTTACTTCTACGTACTCTGTAGCAAGGTAAAGATAACGTGTAAGCGTTTGAACATGCGATTCGCCCTTCAAAAAATTCAAGTGTATCATGGCGGTATCGTCGATACTTGCCGGGATGTATTTATAATAAAACACCAGGGTGTCTTCCTGCCCGTACAAGGGCAAGCCCCCTTCCCAGAACTGTTGCTCATCGTTCCATCTTCCAAGGGTAGCTCTGCGGGGATTGTTGATTGTTGTCTGACTGTCGTAGTCGTATCTGCCGAAGCTTTCCAGCTTAAGGGCATACTGCCCAAAAAAAGCATCTTCGCTTAGATACTCTCCGGGTTGATAAGCTCCCGAAATATCCCAGAAGAAAGGTCTTTTATAATGAACGGAAGTCCATTCTTCAAAATCGCCATTGAGCTCAGCCGGCTGTACACTCAATCCTGTCAGCTGAATACTATCCAGATACAATACACTGCCAAAACCGAATCTTTCGGCCATTACATCGCTGGAGGCAAAGCCCAGACACATGGAATCGGGACTTAGTTCGGGCGGTGATGCAAAGTTAAAACTAAATGGTTGATATTTATCGTCTGTTTCAGTCAGATAAAAATAGTAGCTTTCCAAATACTGACCTTCTTTGGTAAATGTTACAATGATAAGCCCGGAATCAGGCATCACGCAGGAATATTTGTAGTATCCGCTGATGCCGGTCGGCATTTCGGTCAGGGCTAAACCACCTGTCCAATCCAGCGGACTCCCTTCGCCGGGATCCATATTCAGATAATAAGCATATCCGCTACCATCGGTTGCGGAATCAGTTTCCAGTCTGATGGCGTAATTGCCGTGCCAGGCATCGCTGGTTTGAGTAGCATTGGGGGACAAGCCTTGCGAAAAAAACCGATATTCATTCGATCCATAGGGATAATGAAGAGGATAATCGCAATCAGCAGTTTGCCACTGCTCGAAATCACCATTTGGCACCACATTTATGCCAAAAACAAATAAGCTGCAAAAGCAGAGGAGTAAAAAAAGAGTGTTTTTCATAACTATAAGAATTAATTGTTTTCGGACTAAAATTGAAAGGGTTCTCAGTAATCACAACAACCAAACACAACAACGACAAAACAATCAAATGAATCAACCAAACAAATCAGCAACAATAATACACAATCTTTTTCAAAAAAAAATCCCGACACAAAAAAATTTGTATCGGGAAATAAACTCTGTTTTAAGACTATAATACAATGTTCACTATTTTCCCCGGAACAACAATGATCTTTTTGGGCGTTTTTCCTTCGAGCCACTTTTGACTGTTTTCGTGAGCCAGGGCCAGCTGCTGCACTTCCTCTCTGCCGGCTTCTGCGGGGATATCCAGCATAAAACGGGTTTTTCCGTTGAAAGAAACAGCATAAGTTATCTGATCTTCCACCAGATAATCCTCGTTCAATTCAGGCCAGACTGCATCGCAAACAGAGCCCTGTTCCCCGAGCGCCTGCCAGATTTCTTCGCCAAAATGCGGAGCAAAAGGAGCCAAAAGGATAATCAAAGGTTTAATAATTCCCCTTTTATCGCATTTCTTTGCCGACAATTCATTTACACATATCATAAAAGCACTGACTGCCGTATTGAACGAAAAATGCTCTATGTCCCAATTGAGTTTCTTAATCAGTTTATGCAGCGATTTCAGCTCCTGTTTGTCGGGTGCCGCATCGCTGAAACTGAATCCATCCCCTGACGCACACAGATTCCATATTTTTTTCAGAAAACGATGCACGCCGTCAATGCCGTTGGTATCCCAGGGTTTGGATTGTTCCAGGGGGCCCAGAAACATTTCGTATAACCTCAGAGTGTCGGCTCCGTACTTTTCGACGATTTGGTCGGGATTGACCACATTATACATTGATTTAGACATTTTTTCGACAGCCCAGCCACAGATGTATTTACCGTCTTCCAGTATAAACTCAGCGTCTTTGTATTCTGGGCTCCAGCTACGGAAACGCTCCAGATCCAGGATGTCGTTGCTTACTATATTAACATCCACGTGAATAGCAGTGTATTCGTACTTGTCTTTGAGATTGTTGGAAACAAAAGTATGGCTGTCTTTGATTCTGTACACAAAATTGGAGCGGCCCTGAATCATGCCCTGATTAACGAGCTTTTTGAAAGGTTCATCCTCGCAGACTACTCCCAGATCGTACAGAAATTTATTCCAGAAACGGCTGTAAACCAGATGACCGGTAGCGTGCTCCGTACCGCCGACATATAAATCGACCTGCCTCCAGTAAGTGTTGGCTGCTCCCGAAACCAAAGCCTGCTCGTTGTGCGGATCCATATAGCGCAGGTAATAGGCCGAAGAACCGGCAAAACCCGGCATAGTATTCAATTCCAAAGGATAACCTTCGGGGGTTTTCCAGTTTTTGGCATGGCCCAGCGGAGGTTCGCCTTTTTCGGTGGGCAGGAAATTATCTACTTCGGGCAATTCCAGAGGCAGGGAAGCTTCGTCCAGCATTTGAGGCAGACCGTCTTTGTAGTAAACGGGGAAGGGTTCACCCCAATAGCGCTGACGGCTGAATATGGCATCGCGGAGACGGTAATTCACTTTAATCCGGCCCAGTTTGTTTTCGCTAAGGTAGGCTTTAGTTTTTTCGATAGCTTCCGGCACTCCCAGTCCGTTTAAAAAGCCGGAATTCATCATAATGCCTTCTTTGGCATCAAAACTTTCTTCTGAAATATCACAACCCTCAATCAAAGGGATGATGGGCAGATTGAAATGTCTGGCAAAAGCATAGTCGCGGCTGTCGTGGCCCGGAACAGCCATAATGGCTCCGGTGCCGTAGCCTGCCAGTACGTAATCGCTCACCCATACAGGGATTTCGGTGCCCGACAAGGGATTGATGGCGTAGCTGCCGGTAAACACTCCGCTCACCCGCCGGTCGGCTATGCGTTCCCGCTCGGTGCGTTTCTTCACTTTCTGAAGATAAGTGTCCACTTCGGCCTTATATTCGGGTTTTGTAAGGCTTTCTACCAAGTCGCTTTCGGGAGCCAGCACCATAAAAGTTACTCCGAAAATAGTGTCGGCACGTGTGGTAAAGATGGGAATCGTAAGACTTGAATCCTTGACCTTGAAGGCCATTTCGGCTCCTTCGGAACGACCTATCCAATTGCGTTGGGTTTCTTTGAGCGAATCGGTCCAGTCGATTTTGTCCAGGCCTTGCAGCAGTCTTTCGGCATAGGCAGAGATACGCAGACACCACTGGCGCATCAGCTTTTGCTCCACCGGATAACCTCCGCGCAAAGACAGGCCTTCGCTCACCTCGTCGTTGGCCAGCACCGTGCCCAAAGCCGGGCACCAGTTCACCATGCTGTCTCCCAGATAAGCAATGCGATAGTGCATTAAAATCTCTTGCTGTTTTACCGCATCAAAACTTTTCCATTGAGCAGCCGAAAATTCAGGAACTTCTTCACTTCCGTGGGCCGGAATATTGCTGTTTCCCTGAGATTCGAACAAGCCAATCAATTCCTCTATAGGCCGGGCTTGATCAAGCCCTGTATTGTAATAGCTTTTAAACATCTGAATAAAAGCCCACTGCGTCCATTTGTAATACGCAGGATCGCAGGTTCTGACTTCCCGGTTCCAATCGAAGCTGAAGCCGATTTTGTCGAGTTGTTCCCTGTAACGTTCAATATTTTTGGCAGTAGTGATGGCCGGATGCTGCCCGGTTTGAATGGCGTACTGTTCGGCAGGCAGGCCGTAAGCATCGTAACCCATGGGATGCAACACATTGTATCCCTGTAGTCGCTTGTATCTGGCCACTATGTCTGAGGCTATGTAGCCCAGGGGATGTCCCACGTGTAAACCCGCACCCGAAGGATAGGGGAACATGTCCAGCACATAAAATTTTGGTTTAGATTGATCTTCGTTGACCTTATACGTTTGGCATTTTATCCACTCCTCCTGCCATTTCTTTTCGATGGCGCTGAAATTGTACTCCATTATACTATTCTAAAAAACGCTGCAAAGGTACTAAAGATTTGATAAAAAAAAGCTTACTTTTGTAGTTCAATTACCCGCGATGAATAGGCTGTTTCGGGTTATTGAGCTACAAACAACGGTATTACTATGGTACGCAAATTTGATTTTTTGGTAATCGGCTCCGGCCTGGCCGGAATGAGTTTCGCCCTGAAGGTGGCCGACAAAGGCAGCGTGGCTATCTGCTGTAAATCGGCCCTGGAAGAAGCCAACACTTTTTATGCCCAGGGTGGTATAGCCTCTGTCACCAATCCGGCCACCGACAATTTTCAAAAACACATAGAAGACACCCTGATTTGCGGAGACGGGCTTTGCGAAAAATCGGTGGTAGAAAAGGTGGTAAAGGAGGCCCCTGCCCAGGTGGCCGAACTCATCCACTGGGGAGTGGCCTTTGACAAAGATCAGAGCGGACATTACGATCTTCACCGCGAAGGTGGCCATTCCGAAAACCGCATTCTGCATCATCAGGATGCTACAGGAGCCGAAATTCAACGCAGCCTGATAAACAGAATACAACAACATCCCAACATTCATGTCTTCGATCACCATTTCGCCATCGAGATCCTGACCCAACACCATTTGGGAGCGACCATTACCAGGCAATCGGAACATATTGAATGTTACGGAGCCTACGTCTTGAATCAGCGCACCAGAGCCATACATACTTTTTTGGCCAAAATCACCATGATGGCTGCCGGAGGAATAGGAAATATCTATCAAACCACGACCAATCCGGTTATTGCCACCGGTGACGGCATCGCTATGGTCTATCGGGCAAAAGGGCAGGTAAAAGACATGGAATTTGTGCAGTTTCACCCTACAGCCTTGTATTATCCCACCGAAAGGCCCTCTTTTTTGATTACGGAAGCTATGCGGGGTTACGGCGCTGTGTTGCGTACTCGTAACGAAGAAGAGTTTATGCAGAAGTACGATGCCAGAGGCTCGCTGGCTCCCCGCGATATTGTTGCCCGCGCCATTGATACCGAAATGAAAACCCGGGGGACCGATTATGTTTACCTGGATGTTACTCACAAAGAGGCGGCAGAAACCAAAAAGCATTTTCCGAATATTTACAAGAAATGCCTGTCCATAGGTATTGACATAACCAAAGATTATATCCCGGTGGCTCCTGCAGCCCATTACTTATGCGGCGGCATCGAGGTAGATAAAAACGCAGAATCGAGCATAGAGCGCCTGTATGCCTCGGGCGAATGCGCCAGGACCGGCCTGCACGGGGCAAACCGGCTGGCATCCAATTCTCTGATTGAAGCCATCGTATACGCTGAATCGGCTGCCAAACACGCCCTGGGCCGGCTGAAAGGAATCAGCTTCGAAGAAAGAATTCCTTTGTGGAACGACGAAGGAACACGCCTGCCCGAAGAAATGATCCTGATCACCCAAAGTGCCAAAGAAGTAGGGCAAATCATGAGCTCCTATGTGGGCATAGTTCGCTCCAACCTTCGATTAAAGAGGGCTTTGGACCGCCTGGAAATACTCTATCAGGAGACCGAAAGGCTTTTTATTCGTTCGGTAGTATCTAAAGAAATTTGCGAACTCAGGAACATCATCAATACCGGCTATCTGGTAATCAAACAGGCTCAGTTACGCAAAGAGAGCCGTGGTTTGCATTATACCATTGACTATCCGAACAAAAACGAACTGGGACATACCTATCCCCTAATCCCCTAAATCACTATGTCCACCATACTTTTTCAAGATATTATATTCGGCCCGGTGAAGAGCCGACGTCTTGGCATCTCGCTGGGAATCAACCTCTTACCTCTGAATAGAAAATTCTGCAATTTCGACTGCCTTTATTGCGAATGCGGACTGGGCAACATGAAAGGACGAACCACTCTCCCAAAAATCGATCAGGTGGTAGCAGCCCTCGACACCAAACTTCGGTCAATGCTGGCAGAAGGAGTCATTCCCGATGTCCTTACTTTTGCCGGCAACGGAGAGCCCACCATACATCCGGATTTTCCGGCCATCATCGATGCAGTCATAGAATTGCGTGAACGTTGGGTGCCAAAGGCCAAAATCAGTGTCTTGTCCAATTCAAGCCGGATAGACCAAGCCGACATCCGGGCAGCTCTGTCAAAGGTGGACAACAATATTCTGAAGCTGGATTCTGCTCTGGAATCGACCGTACAATTACTCAATCGACCTGTAAAAAAGAATTATTCCATTCAACAACAAATTGAGTACATGCAACTCTTCGAAGGGAAACTGATTGTACAAACTCTCTTTGTTCGTGGAAGTTACCTGGGCAAAGCCATAGATAATACCCGCGAAGAAGAAATCGTTGCCTGGATCGAAGCTTTGCGCAAAATCAAACCCCAATCGGTGATGATCTACACCATCGACAGAGAAACCCCGGTGCAGAGCCTCGAAAAAATTCCACTGAAAGAACTGGAAAAGATCGCCCGCCGACTGCAGGACGAAACCGGACTACCCTCTACAGTGGCCGGCTGAGCATGAAACAACAAAACGAACTCCTTCCCGATAAGGCCTTTGAAGTCCGACAGACTGCTGATGGCTCACAAACCCTGTACTCAGACAGGGTGCAGGAACATTACCATTCTACTTTCGGCGCCTTGCAGGAATCGCGCCATATTTTTATTCAGGCAGGCCTGCTCGAAGCACATCGTCGCAAAACCTCCGGGCTGCAGGCTGCCGGAAACAATCAAACTGCTGCCACCGCTTTGACTACTGAAGCCACACAGGCCACAAGAACCACGCAGGTTGCAGGAAAAACCAAGTCTGCAGAAGCCACGCAGGTTGCAGGAACAGCTCGTTCATCAAATCTACCTCTAAAGGTTTTTGAACTGGGCCTGGGAACCGGCCTCAACGCTTTGCTGACCATGCTGGAAGCCGGGAACCTGCAACTAAACTTAAGCTACGATTGCATAGAGGCCTATCCGCTGTCGCCCGACCTGGTTCAGGCCCTCAACTTTCCTGCTTTATTTTCGGAACAAGATCAAAAAAAGGCCGCGGCTGTTCTCGACTTTATTCACGCTACGGAGTGGAATGTTCGGCATACAGATCCGGCTTCGCATACAAGATTTACCAAATTTAGGGGAGATTTTACCTCGTTCGAACCAACGGAGCGCTACGACCTGGTGTACTGGGATGCATTTTCGCCCGAAAAACAAGCCGAAATGTGGACAGAAGAACTCTTTGCCTCAATGTATGAACATATGGAAACAGGGGGCATTCTGGTCAGTTATTGCGCCAAAGGCGAAATCAGAAGAAGGTTGCAACGAGCCGGCTTCGGTGTGGAAAGGCTGCAAGGGCCTCCGGGAAAACGCGAAATCATCAGAGCTGTAAAATTATAAAATAGCCTTGCTCAGAGTGCTTTCAGAGAAATGTAAGCGAACTATATGAGAACAATCAGAAGAAAAAAGACAAGTAATTGCCCACTGCCGTCAAAAGAAAAATATATAAAGCCAAACGGCTGAATCTGTTCACTACCACTCCATAATAGTGAGATAATATGATCGCTGCGGGGCCTGTGCTTAACAAAAAATAATCGGCTTTATAAGCAGGTAAGAGAAGCAGGGAAATAAAAAAGACCAACAAGGAAACCAACAAAAAAGAAAGAGCCGAACGTACACTGATTTTTTCGGAATACACCTGCCTCAAATAGTTGACAACAGCCAACAAAACCAGCAAACAAAGCATTGAGACAAATATAATACTCATGGGAGGTAATTCATCAGAAAACACCCAGCCGTGTTGTAAGCAGGCCTTAAAAAAGGCCGGAATCAGCTCCAACTGATCACTCAGAAACAAGACTCCGCCCAGCAGCCAAAACACGGTCAATGCCCCCATAAGTGATACCAGCCATCTTTTGAAGTTCATGGTGTTTACTATATTGAAAACCAACCAAAACAGGGGAAGTAAAAAAAGCAGCGGCGGAACAAACAAAGACGCCAACACAATCAAAAAAGAAGCATTGTATACCTGTGTATTGCAATTTTCCTTGCGGTAACTCTCAAAAACACTGATGTAGGCCAAGCCTATAAACAAGGCGGCAAAAGAACCCGGAATCAGGTGATGCAAAGGCACGCTGGCCGCAGCAATAAAGCAGAAAATAAAAAAAGTCAAAACCCCCAGGGTGCGCAGTAATTCATATTTACGCACTATAAACTGGAACAGAATGGCATTGGCCAGCAACAAAAGAAATTGCAACAACACCGGCAGCCATTCGCCTGGTATAAAATCTCTGAAGATTTTCCAAAACGGACTGACCACCTCCTCTGAATAAAGTACATCACTACCGGGTGAATGCAGTATGGCGCTAAAGACAACTCCCAGCACAAAAAGCAGCAGGCCAACGACCCAAAGGACATTGGTACGCGAAAGATGCTGAATGAGATTTCTTCTGCTCATACTCGAAACTTATAAAAGCAAAAAAGAACAAACTGCCGGTTTGCTCTCTATAAATCGAAGCCGATATCGGAACGGAAATAACTGTTCTCGAAATGGATCTTGCGGGCATTGTCGAAGGATAGCGATAAAGCCTCCGCAATGTTTTTGCCATAGGAGCTGACGGCCAGCACCCTGCCTCCGGAGCTCAGAATCTTTCCGTCCTGAGTTTGGGTACCGGCGTGGAACACGATGCTTTCTTTCACCTTGTCCAGGCCGGTAATTTCTTTGCCTTTTTCGTAAGCTCCCGGATAGCCTCCCGAAACCAGCATTACGGCAACGGCCGTACGAGGATCAAATTCCAGTTCTTTCTCGTCGAGATTGCCCTGAGCCACTCCCTCCAGTAAATCGACCAAATCTGATTTAATCCTGAGCATAACGGTTTCGGTTTCGGGATCGCCCATACGAACGTTGTATTCAATCAGATAAGGCTCTTGACCTACCTTGATCAATCCGAAAAAGATAAAGCCTTTGTAATCGATGTTTTCCTTTTGCAAACCCTCGATGGTAGGACGAATAATCCTTTCTTCCACTTTTTGCATAAAAAGCTTGTCGGCAAAAGGCACGGGCGAAACGGAGCCCATTCCACCGGTATTCAGACCGGTGTCGCCCTCGCCTATTCTTTTGTAATCTTTGGCTTCGGGCAAAATCTTGTATTGACGGCCATCGGTAAGGACAAAAACCGAGCATTCAATACCGCTCAGAAATTCTTCGATAACTACCGTCTTGCTGGCCGCTCCGAACTTGCCATCGAGCATGGCTCTCAATTCGTTTTGAGCCTCTTCCATCTCCTGAATAATCAAAACGCCCTTGCCGGCCGCCAGGCCATCGGCTTTGAGCACATAGGGAGGCCGCAGTGTTTTCATAAAATCCAAGCCTGCCTGCACATTCTCTGCCGTCACGCTAAAATAACCGGCAGTGGGAATGTTATGCCTCAGCATAAAGGCTTTGGAAAAATCCTTACTGCCCTCCAGACGCGCTCCACTTTTGGAAGGGCCAATAACCGGAATACCCGCCGTAAGCGGATCGGAAGCAAAATAATCGCTGATGCCCTTTACCAGAGGATCCTCCGGCCCAACCACCAACATATCGATCTGTTCTTTGAGAGCAAAATCCCGAACGGCGGCAAAATCATCCAACGCGAGAGGTACATTGATTCCCACCCCGGAAGTACCGGCATTGCCCGGTGCAATAAACAAACGCTCTGTTTTGGGACTTTGGGCAATCTTCCAGGCCAGCGCATGCTCCCGCCCCCCGGAACCCAACAACAATATTTTCATCCTTTTTTTTGGGGAACAAATATAGCTTAAGCGAGAGCAATAGCAAAATTTATTTTGCTATTGCCGAGCGCAGCTATATTCTTGGACGTAGTCCAAAAAGATAGTGTATTTAAAAATACAAGGACTTTTGCCGAGCGAGTTTATCTTCTTGGACGCAGTCCAAAAATTTAGTTTAAGTGAGCGCAAAAGACAAAATTAATTTTGTCTTTTGCCGAGCGTAGCTATCTTCTTGGACGCAGTCCAAAAAGATAAATGAAGTGAAAGCTCCCCCTCACTCCACCACATTAACCAACCCCGCCTTCGCCTTCCGCGACGAAGCCGCCGACACCGCATCCACAGTCTTATCCAAATGCCCAATCCTCAAGGCAGCAACAGCCCTGTAGCCTTCGGGAATCTGAAAATCCGGCTTCTTTGCATTGACATCACCAATAGGCCCGGTATATATGCGGGCGCCCAGGCCCAGGCTCTGAGCCGCAATAAACATATTTTCCGTGGCCAAAGCGCAGTCGAAATTCACACTCATACCCCGTTCGGCCGATTCGGGCCCGGAAATAATAATGACCACATTGCCCGGAGTGGCATTATGCACGATTTGCCCAACCAGGTCCTGGTTTTTGATGACAGTAAATTTCCAGTCCTGGGTATTTCTGGCGCTGGGAGCTTTCACTCCGCAATCGATAATCAATTCTATATCCTGATCCGAAACCGGCTCCGAGCTGTATGCCCTGACCGAATAGCCATTCAGTATGGTATTAATCACTTCATTAGTTGCGTTCTGTCCATACACACTAAAGCAAAGCAGCAGACTAAGAATCAAAAGAGAGGTCGTTGTTTTCATGTTATTTTTGATTTAATAATGCGGCTCAAAGATATTCTTTTCTTCTAATTAATCTCTAAAACCATTCCCGAAAATTCAATTTGGCAGGCCGGTATCTGATGCTTGCTCACAAGTCCCGCTACTAAAGCCATGTTGTAATTTTATACATTATTAACTTTCATATTCGCCTTTCGTATTATTTTTTTGTTTCTTTTGAATTGGTTTTGTCTGTTCATTGAATCATCTGGTAATGTCTAATTAAACACTAATACACTCTTACAGAATCAATAATTGTCTTTAAAATATTATGCCATGAAAAACATTCTTATTTCGGTATTACTGTTATCGACAACGTTTGTGTGCGCACAACTGAAACTCAACACGTACGGAAATCTCGGGCTTGGCACAGACCCAAATTCAACCCACAGGCTCAATTTATTGGGGAACAGCCTTTTGGAAGGGACTAATACAATCAATGGTTTTATGCGAATTAACGGCATAACCACGCAATCCGGGCCAACTTTTCATTTAACAGCCGAGAACTCTTATCCAGGCATATTACTTACAGCGGGCAGCTCTTTTAGTTGCTCTTACTTACTTTGTGTAAGTGGCGATGCTTTTTCATCTGGCTCATGGGTCGGTTCTGATTTTTTGTTAAAAAAGGATATCTCAATACTTGATGGAGAGTCTATGCTTACAAAAATCCAGAAACTTGACGGTAAAAAATTTGCTTTCAAAAACATTGATGAGCTCAGGCAAACAGAACCATTTTCAACATCTGACCTCAGTGAACAGTTTATGAACTTACCTCAAGGATTCAGATATGGTTTTATTGCACAGGAGATTGAGCAGGAATTTCCTGAGCTGGTCAAAACTGATCCGGCCACACAACTGAAAGCCATTAATTACGACGGCATGACAGCCGTTTTGCTGCAATGCATCAAAGAGCAGCAAAAGCAAATAGAAAAACTCGAAGACATGATTTACGGCTCAGTCTCCTTTAAAAGCCTGAAAACTGAAGGTTCTAATACAGCTGTATTTGGTCATGAAACCATTGAAGAAAATGAACTGTTTCAAAACTCACCTAATCCCTTTATCACCTCCACCGAAATCCGATTCAACATCAAATCGAATTCAACAAATGCATTCATAGGCATTTACGATATGAATGGCACACAAATCAAACTTGAAAAAATCCACCTGAGCGGTAAGGGCAGCATTTCTATCGAGCCCAACGAACTAAAGCCAGGCATGTACCTTTATTCTCTGATTGTGGACAACAAGCTCATTGATACAAAAACTATGGTGTTAACGGAGTAAATAGAGATTGATACGAAACAGATATTTTGTATTAATCATTGTAGCCGACATATGAAAGTAACAACCACAAAACAAATTCAAAAATGAAAAACACGGCAATTTTTTTAATTCTTTCGTCTGTGACTCTCGGTTTGAGTTGCAATAAGAACGGAAATGTTGATCCCGAGCCAAATGACTCCTTGTGTCAATGGACATTTATTGACCCAATCTTAATTGGTGAAAATCTCGCCCAAAACCTTGATGTATTATTTTCAGATAAAAACAGCTTAATTAGAAGTTATAAAGATACGACCTTATTCATTATTAATACTGTTGAAGAACTAAATGAAATCTATTCCGATTCTTTAGTACCTCTTGTTGATATGGATACAGTTACGATAGTTGGTGTTAAAATACTCACATCATCAATATCGGATTCAATTTCCTCTGCATCATTATTCAAATGCGATGATAAGTTCAAATATGAAATAACAATAAATCATTGTGTCGACTGCTGGACAGCTTTATGTTACCTTTATAAATGGCAGGTATTTAAAAAGTTACCAGAGCGAAGTGGTTATTCGTTAATCCTTAAATAATCAATCATGAAAAAAATAGCACTACTAATCTCTGTTTTCATTAGTATTACAGCATTTTCTCAAACAAAAGTGGTTAATCATCATAATTTAATAAAATCACAAGATAAACCAAAATTGAAACAAGGTGAACAGTTTTTTGAAGTAGATTTAAAAACGATTACAGTTAAGGTTTCAAAAGGAAAGGAATTAGATACAGAGTACAAGGTAAAGAGAATAAATAAACTTGGATATATTGATATAACAGTACCTGATGGTGAAAGTTTTGAAAAATTTATTCAAAATCTTGAAAAAGATGAGTCAATTGAGTTAATTGAATATGCATCAATTGGAGAGTATATTGATTTTTTCCCTAACGACCCCAATAGATACTTACAATGGCATTTGCCTGTAATTAATATGCCTCAAGCATGGGATGTAACTACAGGTAGTTCTTCTGTTGTTGTTGGAGTATTAGATTCGGGAGTCGATTGGGAACATACCGAACTGGGGGTAGGAAATGATTCATACCAAAACATATTTCTTAATAATGGAGAAGATGCATGGGCTACAGTTGATGATCCAACTACCGGCAATGGTACTGATGATGATAGTAACGGTTTTATAGATGATTGGAAGGGTTGGAATTATGTTACAAATACTAACGATACCAGAACAACTAATTACCATGGCACATTTATAGCAGGAATCATTAGTGCAAAACCACATAATTCAACTGGTATTTCTGGAATAGCAGGAGGAATCAACAACACTGGTGTTAGAATATTACCATATTGCGTTGGAATTACTGGACCATTAAGTTCAATACTTGATGATGCTATTATAGATGCCGTTGATAATGGCGCAGACGTTATTCAACTTAGTCTTTCTGTTTCATCATCAACAGCAATAGATGATGCAATTCTTTATGCTACAAATAATGGTGTTGTAGTTGTATGTGCATCAGGGAATAATTATTCCTCATCAGTTTCATATCCAGCATCAAATCCAAATGTACTTGCTGTTGGTGCAATAGGTACAGATGGTATGAGGGCGAGTTTCTCAAACTATGGCACTAATTTGGATTTAGTTGCACCTGGTGTGGATATTTATAGTCTTGATCTAAATAATGGTTATAGAACAGAAAGCGGAACATCATTTGCAGCACCACAGGTTTCTGCTGTTATTGCATTATTATTATCAGTTGACCCGTATTTAGATTATTCAGAAATTGTTGAAATAATTTGCGCTACTACTAATCAAAAGCTTGGAGGTTATACCTACTCAACGACAACAGGAAAACCACATGGTACATGGAATGAGCATATGGGGTATGGTGTGCTAGATGCCTATGGAGCAGTTCAAGCATTAATATGTCCAACAAAAAATTTTGTAAATCAAACAGTTACGACAAATACCACAGTAAATGGTTGTAATGTAAACGTCCAAGATGTTAATGTTCAAAATAATTCAAAACTGACTATTGATGCTCAAAATGATGCAACCATTAATGGGTTTTTTGAAGTACAAATTGGTTCAGAGTTAGAGATAAGATAATACGCTTAGAAAAAGTTACTTTTGCCTATAATACACTTTTGTTATCATATAAGCATCATTTTAAACTTATTGAAAATACAATATTGTTAGTTACTGTTTACATTTATGTAATCAATCTTTATCTTTTAAATTTTATGCTATGAAAAACTTTTTTCTCATTTTTATTTTGGTTTCTGTTTTATTCCCGATTAATGCTCAGATCCAAGTAAACTCTTCCGGTCATATAGGATTGAGTGCAACTGCAAACTCTAGTTATAACCTTGTTTCTTCCGGTTCAAATTATTTTACAGATTACTTAGGAATCAATTGTGTCCCTGATGTCAATTATAAATTAAAGTTAGCAGGAAGGTCGTTATTTTCAGGACAATTAACTGTGTCAAACCCGACAGATGATGTTACATTTTATGCTATATCAAACAGTATGCATGCCCCATGTGCAGTTTTTACTTCACCCAGTACATATTATAGTCAGGCAATTGTTTATATTAGTGGGGGAAATGGAACTCATTATGGTTTATATGTAAGTGGTGATGCCTTTTCAACAGGTTCCTGGACTGGGTCTGATTTACTACTGAAAAAAAATATTCATATGTTGGATGGTCAGTCAATGCTAAAGAAAATAAGTAAAATTGACGGAAAAACATATGAATTCAAAAATGCTGAAGAGTTAGCCCCTTTTGATGGTTCTATAAACGACATAGACGAAAGAGCGTATAACACCGAAATGAACTTACCAAAAGGGATCAGATATGGTTTTATAGCACAGGAGATTGAACAGGAATTTCCAGAATTAGTAAAGACGGACTCTTTTACTGGTCTTAAAGCCATTGATTATAACGGAATGGTGCCTGTTTTATTGCAATGCATCAAAGAGCAGCAAAAGCAAATAGAAAAACTCGAAGACATGATTTACGGCTCAGTCTCCTTTAAAAGCCTGAAAACTGAAGGTTCTAATACAGCTGTATTTGGTCATGAAACCATTGAAGAAAATGAACTGTTTCAAAACTCACCTAATCCCTTTATCACCTCCACCGAAATCCGATTCAACATCAAATCGAATTCAACAAATGCATTCATAGGCATTTACGATATGAATGGCACACAAATCAAACTTGAAAAAATCCACCTGAGCGGTAAGGGTAGCATTTCTATCGAGCCCAACGAACTAAAGCCAGGCATGTACCTTTATTCTCTGATTGTGGACAACAAGCTCGTCGATACAAAAACTATGGTGCTAACTAATTAGCTATTGATTGAAACCTATTTAGTACATACTC
>JAQUTN010000183.1 GCA_028694375.1 Bacteroidales bacterium | reverse complement strand
AACGAACGTATTAAAGCTGCAGCCTGTATTTTACCCGTATCGCGAGACGAAAGTATTCCAAAGCAATACGGTCTGAGGCATCGTTCTGCTCTGGGAATCAGTCAGGTTTCGGATGCCAAAGCTATTGTGGTTTCCGAAGAGACCGGCCACATTGCCCTGGCTTATATGGGCAAGATTTATGCCGATCTTTCTTCTAAAGAGCTGGACAGAATGCTCAACGAAGAAAACGGAGGCTTTTTGAGCACACCGGGAAAATTGTTTTCTCCCCGTCCGAGAAGAATCGCGGAAGAGGATTAATTTGATATTTTTTATGAGTTTACTACAACAAATGGCCGCCAGGGCCAAAGCAAATCCACAACAGATTGTGCTTCCCGAAGGCGACGAAATCAGAACCCTGAAAGCTGCCAACCAGATTTTGGCAGACGGACTGGCTGAGATTTATTTAATCGGTAATCCCGGGGAAATACTGAATCTGGCCAAGCAAAACAAGTTAAGCAAAATTGCAGACAAGGCGAAATTGATCGATCCGATCAATCATCCCAACAAAGAAGTTTATACCTCTTTGTTGTATGAATTGCGCAAAAACAAAGGCATGACGCCCGAACAAGCTGCCCGGCTGGTGGAAGATCCACTGTATCTGGCCTGCCTGATGATCAAAAACGGAGATGCCGACGGTGAAATTGCGGGCGCCCGAAATGCCACGGGCGATGTGTTGAGACCGGCTTTGCAGATTGTTAAGACTCTGCCCGGTATCTCGGTGGTATCGGGAGCATTCCTTATGTTCGTTCCCGACAAGCAATACGGTGTGGACGGATTGCTTATTTTTGCCGATTGCGCCGTAATGCCCAATCCTAATGCCCGGGAGCTGGCGCAGATTGCCGTTTCGACAGCAGGAACGGCACGAAGTATTGCCGGCTTTGAGCCTCGTGTGGCCATGTTGAGTTTTTCCACCAAAGGCAGCGCCAAACACGAAATGGTCGATAAAGTAACCGAAGCTGTTGCCATTGCCAAAGAAATGTGTCCCAAACTCGAAATTGACGGCGATTTGCAAGCCGATGCTGCTCTGGTACCTGCCGTTGGTAAAAGTAAGGCGCCGGGCAGTCCGATTGCCGGCCAGGCCAATGTCTTGGTTTTTCCCAGTCTGGAAGCCGGAAATATTGCTTACAAACTGGTACAGCGCCTGGCTGCAGCAGAGGCTGTAGGTCCGATTCTGCAAGGCATGGCTGCGCCTGTTAACGATCTTTCGAGAGGATGTTCTGTGGATGATATTTATAAAATGATTGTTATTACCTGCAATCAATCGTTGGGGATTAAGGCTAATTGATGTACTACTATGAAAATACTGGTTTTGAATTGCGGAAGTTCTTCCGTGAAATATAAATTATTTGATATGGACAGCCTCAGGGTCCTGGGACAGGGTTCTGTGGAAAAAATCGGCCTGAGCGGTTCTTATTTGAAATTGCAAACCTGCAGTGGCGAAAAGGTGATGATAGAAGAAGATTTTCCCGAGTACACCAAAAGCATACAATTCATTTTCAAGGTGCTGACCGAAAGTAAATACGCCTGTATAAAATCACTGAAAGAAATAGACGCGGTAGGACACAGGGTGGTGCACGGAGGCGAAAAGTTCAGCAAGAGTGTACAGATCAACGACGAAGTGTTACGCATGGTAAACGAATGCATTGATCTGGCTCCTTTGCACAATCCGCCCAATCTCAAGGGAATAGAGGCCGTAACAAGAATAATGCCTGATTTGCCTCAGGTGGCTGTTTTTGATACTGCTTTTCATCAGACTATGCCTGCTAAGGCTTATATGTATGGCCTTCCCTACGAATATTACGAGAAATACGCCATTCGTCGCTACGGTTTTCATGGTACCAGTCATCGCTATGTATCGCGCAGAGCCTGCGATATTTTGGGTTTGGAGTATGCTTCTCAGCGCATTATTACGGCACATATTGGTAACGGCGGCTCGGTGTCTGCCATACGCGAGGGTAAATCGATAGAGAATTCCATGGGCCTGACTCCGCTCGAAGGTTTGCTGATGGGCACTCGTACCGGTGATATTGACGGAGGTGCCCTGACCTATCTGATGGAAAAAGAAAACATCGGCCCTCGTGCCCTGAATAATATTCTCAACAAGAAAAGCGGTATTCTGGGTGTTTCGGGTGTTTCTTCTGACATGAGAGAACTCAGTGCTGCGGCAAAATCGGGAAACGAGAGGGCTCAACTGGCTCTGGATATGTATAATTATATGATTAAGAAATACGTGGGTGCCTATTCGGCAGTATTAGGTGGTGTGGATGTGCTTGTTTTCACAGGCGGTGTTGGTGAAAATCAGGATGAATCTCGTCAGGCTATTTGTGAGAATATGGAGTACCTGGGCTTATTGCTTGACTCCGAAAAAAACAAACTGATTCATGGGGAAGAGGCCATTATTTCTACTCCGGAGTCCAAAGTTCGGGTGATGGTGGTTCCTACTAACGAGGAACTTATGATTGCAATGGATACAGCAGAGCTCTTGTCCTAAAGTCGTTCTTTTGCAGCGGACTGCTTTCGGGCAGTCTGCTTTCCGCTTTCCGGCGGTTCGCTTTTGGGCTTTGCATTCCTTGTCCATAATTAGTTGGCAAATACTTTAGCATACAAAACACAGTCAAATGGAATTCTCAGCATTAGTGAAGCAGCGGCAAAGCGACCGTAAATACGAGACGAGGGCAGTGGAAAAAGAAAAAATCGTCCAGTGCCTGGAATCGGCCCGTCTTGCGCCTTCGGCAAATAATTCACAGCCCTGGAAATTTGTGGTGGTCGATCAGCCTGATTTGAAGGAACAGGTGGCGGAATGCGCGGTGAGTATGGGATTGAATAAATTTACACATCAGGCGCCGGTTATAGTTGCGGTGGTACTGGAAAAGGTGAATGTGCTCTCCGGTATGGGTTCTGTCATTAAAGACAAAGAGTACGCCCTGCTCGATCTGGGCATTGCGGTAAATCAGTTTTGCCTGCAGGCCGCCGAACTGGGGCTGGGTAGTTGTATTGTAGGCTGGTTCAACGAGACCAAAGTCAAGAGCCTTCTGAATGTTCCTGCCAAAAAACGAGTTCCCTTGCTCATCACTCTGGGTTATTCGGCTGCTAAGACCAGAGAAAAAAGCAGAAAAAAGCTGGAAGAAATTAGTAACTGGAATTCGTATTGATCCACAAGCGTGAAAAAC
>JAQUTN010000182.1 GCA_028694375.1 Bacteroidales bacterium | reverse complement strand
AAATTGATTTCACCGACCGCTTCGGCGTCGTTGACCTCCATGGATTCAATGCTGTCGGCGGAACCGTCGCAAACAGCATCCCCACCCATCAACTGCATGATGAATTGAATAACAAAAACCGTCGTCCAGACAGCCTGCTCGAAGGTATTGGTCTGGAAGAAATTGAGCGAGATGTAAACGAATTGCACCGACAAGCATTTAAGGAGGCTTTGCCGCCTCTGCTCCCCAACAAAGGTTGGTATAGTTTCCGTAAAGATGGTGAACAGCATGCCTGGAATCCCGAAAGTATTTCCAAACTTCAACTGGCAACCAGCCATGGTAATTATGAGCTTTTCAAAGACTACAGCCGTCTGATTGACCAAAAAGAAAGTCCCATTTTTTTACGTGATTTTCTGGAATTTAAAAAAGGGAAAGCTATACCTCTGGAAGAAGTGGAACCCGAGGAAGATATAATGCGACGTTTTGTAACCGGAGCTATGAGCTTCGGCTCCATCAGCAAGGAGGCACACGAGTGCATGGCCATGGCTATGAATGCTATTCACGGCCGTAGCAATACCGGCGAAGGAGGCGAAGATTCCACCCGTTTTCACAACAAAGTCGACGGAATTGCTTTGCGTTCGGCCATAAAACAAGTGGCTTCGGGCCGTTTTGGCGTAACCACTGAATATCTGGTCAACGCCGACGAAATTCAAATAAAAGTAGCGCAAGGAGCCAAGCCCGGCGAGGGTGGACAGTTGCCCGGATATAAAGTAAATGAAGTCATTGCCAAAACCAGACATTCCATACCGGGAATTTCTCTTATCTCACCACCTCCGCACCACGATATTTATTCTATCGAAGATCTGGCTCAGCTGATTTTTGATCTGAAAAATGTAAATCCCTCCGCGGAGATCAGTGTCAAGCTGGTGTCGGGTACGGGAGTAGGCACCATAGCTGCCGGTGTGGCCAAAGCCAAAGCCGATCGGATTATTTTGTCCGGAGCCGAAGGCGGGACAGGAGCGTCGCCCATGAGCTCCATACGCTACGCCGGCTTACCAACCGAAATCGGCTTGTCCGAAAGCCAGCAAACCCTGGTGCTGAACAAGCTCCGCAAACAAGTTCGCCTGCAGACAGACGGACAGCTCAAAACGGGGCGGGACATAGTTGTTATGGCTGCTTTGGGAGCCGAAGAATACGGCTTTGCTACTTCGGCTTTGATTGTACTTGGCTGTGTTATGATGCGAAAGTGTCATATGAACACTTGTCCGGTGGGAGTGGCTACTCAGGATGAAGAATTGCGTAAAAGATTTAGGGGCAGATATCTATACTTGGTTAACTTTTTTCGTTTCCTGGCCAGAGAAGTACGTGAACATTTGTCGCAATTGGGGTATCGTCGTCTGGAGGATATTATAGGACATACGGAATTGTTGCAACGCAAAGCCTTAGATGGTATTCGCAAACATGAACTGATCAGTTTTGATCGCTTGTTGCACAGGGAAAACCAGGCGGAAGACAGTGAGCTGCATTGCACACAAGCTCAAGTTCATAAAATTGAAAATGTGCTTGACAGGCGTTTGATTACCGATACAACCGAGGCTATTGAGCAAAGAAAGGATCTCAGCCTGACTTATAGAATACACAATACAGATCGCTCCACCGGGACCATGTTGTCGGGGCAAATAGCTCTGCGCTACGGTAACGAAGGTTTGCCCGGTCATAATCTGAATCTTACTTTCAAAGGCTCGGCCGGCCAGAGTTTCGGCGCTTTTTTGGTAAAAGGACTGCATTTTAAGCTCGAAGGCGAAGCCAACGATTATGTGGGTAAAGGCTTGAGTGGCGGTCGAATTGCACTGTTGCCTCCTAGGGGAGCTGATTTTGTCCCCGAAAACAATACCATAGCCGGCAATACTTTGCTTTACGGAGCTACCGGAGGAGAAATGTATATAAGCGGCAGAGCAGGTGAGCGTTTTGCTGTCAGAAACAGCGGGGCTTTGGCAGTAGTCGAAGGAGTAGGTGATCACTGCTGTGAATACATGACCGGCGGAAGAGTAGTGGTGTTGGGAACTACCGGACGTAATTTTGCCGCCGGAATGAGTGGCGGTCTGGCCTATGTATGGAACAGACAAGGCAATTTTGATTATTACTGCAACATGGACATGGTAGAGTTGTCCTTAATTGAAGACAGCCGTTCACGCAAAGAATTGCTGGATCTCATACAACGACATTATCAACATACCGGCAGTCCTCTGGCTGTAAGAATTCTGGCCAGGCCGGAGCAATACCTGGATGAATTTATACAGGTAACACCTATTGAATATAAAAAAGTGCTGCAGGAAGAGCAACTCAAAAACCTGCAACAACGCATAGAAAAAGTGGAACGTGATTTTTAGCAAACAGCTATGGGAAACCCTAAAGCCTTTTTAAACCTGCCCCGAAAAGAGGCCGGATATCGACCTGTAAGCGAACGAATACAGGATTTCAGCGAAGTGGAACAAACACTCAACAGCGGAGACCGCCGTTTGCAGGCCTCGCGTTGTATGGATTGCGGTGTTCCTTTTTGTCATTGGGCCTGTCCCCTGGGCAACAAAGTCCCGGAATGGCAGGATTTGCTTTATAAGGGCAAATGGAAAGAAGCTTTTTACCTGTTGGAACAAACCAACGACTTCCCCGAATTCACCGGCAGAGTATGCCCGGCTCTTTGCGAGAAAAGTTGCGTGTTGAACCTCAGTCAGACAGAAGCAGTTACCATCCGCGAAAACGAGTTGGCAATAATCGAAGCCGCCTTCAGAGAAGAGTATATGCAGCCGAGACAAATTAAACGTAACGGAAAAAGCGTAGCGATTGCAGGTAGTGGTCCGGCCGGGCTAACTCTTGCTAATAGGTTGAATCGTAAAGGTTTTAATGTGACTGTCTACGAAAAAGAAAGCTTGATCGGCGGTCTTTTGCGTTATGGGATACCCAATTTTAAATTGAGCAAAAGCATCATAGATCGTCGCTTGAATTTGATGCGTCAGGAAGGTGTCGTCTTTTGCCCAAATACTCAGGTGGGTAAAGATATTGCTGTGGAAACTTTGCTTTCGGAATACGACGCCCTTTGTCTGGCCATAGGAGCTGAACGCCCTCGGGATTTGCCGGTAGAAGGCCGTCAGCTCAAGGGAGTGCATTTTGCTATGGATTTGCTGGCTCAGCAAAACAATATCTTACAAGGTATTACCCCGGAACCCGATACTCAGATCAGGCTAAAAGACAA
>JAQUTN010000181.1 GCA_028694375.1 Bacteroidales bacterium | reverse complement strand
CGGATAAAACGAATTATAATGTTGTTTGCCGAAATCACTACCGGATAATCAGCCAGGCAAATACCGTCGCCCGGAGCTGATTGTCCGGCGATAGTGACATCGCCTTTTGCGATTCTTAGTTCCTTTACCAGGTGAATGGTGCCGGAAACGGTAAAAAGGATAGTGCGCGGGCCGCTTTGGTTTAAGGCATGCCTCAGGGTTCCGGCCACAGGAGGATCGTTGTCTTCCAGAGTATTAACAAAATAAACTGCTCCGCCTCGTCCTCCCGTTGTATAACGGCCATGGCCCTCTGCTCCGGGAAAAGCGGGAGTTTGTTCAGCAAAAGAGCTTTTACCGGCCAACAGAAGGCAAATCAGGAACAAGAGTCGGGCTTTTTTCATAGTCAGTTCTTTTATGGCAATATAAAATTTATGTTACTGATTTGGAAATCAGGTATCATTTTCCTGCTGAGGATTGCTCGTTTGGCCTTCGATGTACCACATTCCAAATTTGTACAAAACTACGGTTTTTTTTCATCCTCTACCATAAATTTCGGCTTTTTGCGTATTTTTGTCCACTACCAAAACACAAAACCCTAATGAAAAAACTAGCATTTCTTTTAGCCTTAAGTCTGTTTATAGCTTGCCGACAGGCAGATACCGACAGGCATGAACTCGGAACCGCACAAGGAGACCTGGGCAATGGTTATTTTCTCAATCCCGTTTTAGGCGGAGATTACCCCGATCCTACCATAATGCGGGAAGGCAAGGATTATTACATGACCCATTCCTCGTTCGATTATGTTCCCGGCCTGGTTGTATTTCATTCTACCGACCTGGTCAACTGGAAACCAATCAGCTATGCCCTGAAACGCTACCTGGGCTCGGTCTGGGCCCCTGATATTTGCAAACACGAAGATCGCTATTACATATATTTTACTGTAGCTCACCCTTCGGGCAGGATGAATTTTGTTACTTACGCCGATTCCCCCTATGGCCCCTGGAGCGATCCCATCGATTTAAAGGTGGGAAATATCGATCCTGGACACGCGGTCGGCGAAGACGGATCGCGTTGGATTTTCCTTAGCGCCGGTCAAAGAGCCAGGCTTAGTGATGATGGGCTTTCCATTGTTTCCGGTAGTCTGGAAAAAGTGTACGAAGGCTGGATATATCCCTCGGAATGGGTTACCGAAGGGATGTGTCTGGAAGGCCCCAAGATTCGTAAAATCGGAGATTATTATTATTACCTCAACGCCGAGGGTGGTACTGCCGGCCCGCCAACCAGTCATATGGTGGTTGCCGCCCGCTCCAAATCCATAAACGGGCCTTGGGAGAACTCTCCCTATAATCCTATTATTCGCACCTGGAAAGGCTCTGAACGCTGGTGGTCCAAAGGACACGGCTCACTTATCGACACCCCCGAAGGCGATTGGTGGATTATATACCATGCTTACGAAAATGGTTTCACCTCCCTGGGACGGCAAACCTTGCTTGAACCGGTCAAATGGACCAAAGACGGATGGTTTGTGGCTCCCTCGGGCACCAACATAGAACGTCCTTTGAAAAAGCCCCTGCCTTCTAAAGAAATAATCGATCGACGTACTAGATTGGGAGAATTCAGAGTTGGTTTGGACTGGAAGTTTTACAAGGATTTCGACACTGCTCGCTTTGAAGTGAGTCAAAATGAACTGATTCTTCAGGCTCAGGGAAACAGCCCGGGAACATCCTCCCCCATCATGTGCGTGGCAGGTGAACGCGCCTATGAAATTGAAGTAGAAATCGAAAAAGACGAGAATACCACTGCCGGACTGGTGTTGTATTACAACAGCGATTTCTATGCAGGTATTGGCTTTGACCAACAGCGGACTCTGCGTTTTCGCCAGGGCATTCTGCGAACTGCTTCGCGCCACGAAGGAGGCAATCACCTTTGGCTGCGACTGAGAAACGACAACCAGGTTTTGACCGGCGCCTATAGTTACGACGGCATTCTCTGGTTTAAGGAAACCTGGGGCCTTGAAATATCAGGTTACAACCACAACACGCTCTATGAATTCCAAAGCATGTTGCCAGCCCTGTATGCAGCAGGCGAAGGCAAGGTAAAATTTAAAAATTTCAAGTATACTTCGCTCTGAATACCGTCCTGATTAATACTTGTCCCGATTGAGTTCCAAGTTAAATCAGGTATTGCGAAGAGATGGAACGGTTGTCGTATACACGTTGAATGGTGTCGGCAAACATATCGGCAATGCTCAGGATCTTTACTTTGGTCGAGGCTTTGTTGTAAGGAATACTGTCGGTGAAAATCAATTCCTTCAGGTCTGACTGTTCGACCAACTCGGTGGCTTTGCCCGACATAACACAATGACTGGCAACAGCCCGCACAGATAAAGCGCCTTCGCCCAACATCAGATTGGCAGCCTTGGTAAGAGTACCTGCTGTATCGACCATGTCGTCTACCAAGAGGACATTCTTGCCCTCGACATCTCCCACTATTCGCATTTCGGCCACTTCGTTGGGTTTGTTGCGTGATTTATGGCAAAGAACCATAGGTACGCCCAAGTATTTGGAATAGGAATTGGCTCTTTTGGAACCGCCGACGTCCGGGGTAGCAATAACCAGATTTTCCAGGTTCAGGGAACGAATATAGGGCAGAAAAATGGTAGAGGCATATAAATGGTCTACAGGTACGTCAAAAAAGCCCTGAATCTGATCGGCGTGAAGATCCATAGTGATCAGACGGTCTATACCGGCCACAGACAAAATGTCTGCAATCAGTTTGGCAGCAATGGATACTCTGGGTTTATCCTTGCGGTCTTGCCTGGCCCAGCCAAAATATGGAATGACGGCAATTATTTTCCCCGCCGAAGCACGTTTAGCTGCGTCAATCATCATCAACAATTCCATCAAATTGTCGGAATTGGGAAAGGTAGACTGCACCAGAAAAACATAATCTCCCCGTATGGATTCTTCGTAGGAAACAGAAAATTCCCCGTCTGCAAAATGCTGGATATTCATTCTCCCCAGCGGGCATTCCAAAGCCGCACAAATTTTTTCGGCCAGGTAATGTGATTTCGTTCCTGAAAAGATTTTGATAGGCCCCCGTAAATGCATAGAACTTTAGCTTGAGAAGTTGTGAGGTTGTAAATCGAGCACAAAGATAGACATTTGCTTTCAAGAATTAGAGTAATGTCCAAAAAAAAACTCTCCGGCTTTTCTCAGGGCTTGATGTTGTATTTCCAGATTCTTCCGTAATGGCCCGGAACCAACATGGGTAATGGGTCTTGGGCATTCA
>JAQUTN010000180.1 GCA_028694375.1 Bacteroidales bacterium | reverse complement strand
AAGCCGATGCAGAAGCTTCCAAAGAATGGGGGCTGGCCTATCCCATGGGTGCTCGTATGATGTCGGGCGACAGTGTGCATCACAAAAGGCTGGAACAAGACCTGGCCGATTTTGTGGGTAAGGAAGCCGGTTATTTGCTTAATTTCGGTTATCAGGGTATGGTATCCATCATCGACACTTTGATGAGCCGCAGGGACGTTATTGTTTACGATTCCGAGTCGCATGCCTGCATTATCGACGGGCTGAGGCTGCATTTCGGCAAGCGCTTCGTTTTTCAGCACAACGATATTAAGAGTTTCCGGACACAGATGGAGTCGGCTACTGCACTTGCCGAACAGCAACACGGAGGAATTCTGGTTATAACCGAAGGCGTGTTTGGTATGGCCGGCGATTTGGGCAAACTTGACGAGATTGTGGCCATGAAAAAGGATTTCAAATTCCGTCTGCTGGTAGACGATGCTCACGGTTTTGGTACCATGGGGGCAACCGGAGCCGGAACGGGCGAGCATTTCCATTGTCAGGACGGCATCGATATTTATTTTTCCACTTTTGCCAAAAGTATGGCCGGCATTGGTGCCTTTGTGGCTTCCGACCGGGTTATTGTCGATCATCTTCGTTTCAATATGCGTTCCCAGATTTTTGCCAAATCGCTGCCCATGCCTATGGTGTTTGGAGCTATGAAGCGTCTGGAACTGCTAAAAACCAAAAAGGAGCTGCGTGAAAATCTTTGGACTATAGTCCGCGCTCTGCAAAACGGGCTCAAAGAAAAAGGTTTTGATATTGGCCACACCCAATCGCCGGTTACACCGGTCTTCCTCAAAGGTGGTGTAAGCGAGGGTTCCAATATCGTGGTAGATTTGCGCGAAAATTACAACATTTTCTGTTCCATCGTGGTTTATCCGGTAGTTCCCAAAGATGTTATCATGTTACGCATTATTCCCACGGCAGCGCATCGCATGGAAGACGTAGAACGTACTATAGAAGTATTCAGCGAGCTAAAGAAAAAACTGGAAGCCGGCGAATACAAAAAAGAAATTCCCAACATGAACCTGGTAAACAAAAAAGGATGAAATATCAGCTCCAGTGTGTTCAATGTGGCCATTATAGTTCCGGTTTTGCAGCCTGGTTTGAACAGGATCAGACTTGTCCGAAATGCGGAAGCAAACATTCTGAGGTAGAATACCAGGCCGACTACAGTCAACTGAAGACCTTGTATAAACAGGAAGCCGACAGCTTCTGGCATTATTTTGATTATTTACCGCTCGAAAAGCGCGAGAATATAGTTTCCTGCAGAGAAGGTGCCATTCCTATAGAATCTTGGGATTTCCTTAGCGATTATGCCCGCGAAAACCACGGCATCGAATGCCGGGCCTTGGTATATCGCAACGATCTGAATGGAGGCACGCAAACCTTCAAGGATGTGGCCGGCTCAATGGCTGCCTCTTTATTCAAAGAACATGGGATTGATCAATACTGTATAGCCTCTACCGGCAACACCGCCACCGCTTACGCCAAATACCTTTCACTGGCAGGCATAGCCTTTAAGGTCTTTGTGCCCGCTATTACCAACGAGGATTCCATAAAAGAAATTCTGAGTTACGGCCAGGAAGTTGTTCGCTCTAAGGGCGATTACGCTCAAGCCAAAAAAGAAGCAGCCGACTACGCCCGTCAGAACAAGGTTTTGATCTCTGCCGGTAATTTCGATCCCATACGCGTGGAAGCCAAAAAAACCATGGTTTTTGAGTTTATGCGTCAATTGGGGAAAATGCCCGAGGTGTATATTCAGGCAGTAGCTGGTGGAACAGGACCCATAGCCATAGACAAGGGAGTCCGCGAAATAGAACAGTACTATCCCGAAGTCACTTTGCCCAGGATGTTACTGGTGCAGCAGGATCTTTGTGATCCTATGGTGCAGGCCTGGGAGCAGGCGGTCAAAGGGGGCTTCCCCGAAGATTACCACAAAAATTACCCGGTCATAGACAATCCGCTAACCAGAGTTTCCATCCTATCTACGGGCAATCCGGGTATGTATCCGGTGATTGCTCCCATAGTACGAAAGAGCGGGGGCAGTTTTCTGCGCATCAGCGAAGATGGTTTGCCTGCCCTGGCACGTCAAGTCTACGACCAAAGAGGTATTTGTCTTGGGCCGGCTTCTATTGTATGTCTGGCCGGTTTTTTCCGGGCTTTGGAAGAAAAACGAATCAATCAGGGCGATACTGTGCTGATTAACTGTGGCGAAGGCGTTCAACGTGCAGCCGCTTTTCATAAAGAAGTGATGGCTGTTCCGGGCAAATAAACCGGATAAAAAATGGAGGGAATATGGGAAATTTATACGATTTACTCAGGGAGGATGTCCGCTTCGAAGAAGCCTTGCATTCTTGCATGAATTGCGGCATATGTACCGCTATTTGTCCGGCGGCTGAATTTTATGATTACGATCCTCGCAAAATTGTCGACACCATTCAACGTCGTAACGAGGACGAAATAGAAGCCCTGTTGCGTTCCGAAACCATTTGGTACTGCGGGCAATGCCTTTCGTGTAAAACCCGTTGTCCCCGGGGAAATATCCCCGCTGTATTGATAGCTATCCTGCGGAGTGTTTCCCAAAGAATGGGCTATTTTGTCGAAAGCGAAAAAGGTCTGCAACAGTTCGCCGTATCCAAAAAAGTAGCACAAACTATTCTGGATATAGGTTATTGTGTGCATCCCGATACCATGAAATACGAGATGCATACCGAACAGGGACCTGTGTGGAAATGGTATACCGAAAACATAGAGGAGATTGCACCCAGATTCGGTGCCAATTACCACGGCGAAGGGCCGGGTGCTTTGCGCAGCATACGAAAAGACACCATGGAGGAAATCAACAAGATATTTGAAGCCACCGGTGGCAAAGACTTGATGCGAAAAGTAGAAACCGGGGCAAAAAACAAAACCAATATCAGAAACGACGAAGACTTGTTCAACTTGGTCTACAATCGCAATACTTCCAAAGAATGACAACAAAAAAACACTATTGGAACGAATACCAAAAAGAGATTGCCGACGATAAATATTTTTATGAGCGCAGTTGCATACGGCAAACTTTTTTTCCGGGATCAGAAACAGCCTTTTTGAAAATGCTCAAAGAAGAGCTGGGCAAGGATATTCTGGATGTGGAAAACCAGCACACCTGTACGGGCATCGGTTTCTACACCGACATAGTCCCTTTAGAAACCACCATGACCATAGTAGCCCGGCTGCTGTCTTTAATGACCGAAGCCGGTTACGAAA
>JAQUTN010000035.1 GCA_028694375.1 Bacteroidales bacterium | reverse complement strand
CACAAAGGTGAGAACCCAAAAATCCGGCTCCGCCGGTAACCAAAATTCTTTTCATAATGTATTATTTATACAATTCTTCTTGTGTTGATGAGAAAGCTTTTTTTGTTAATATTTCGCTGCCAAGCCCTAGGCCGTAGCCAAACAATTGTATATAGGCGGCCAGTACCGAAAGCGCCGCAATACCTGCCTGCCTGTTTTTGAACAGAGAATCAAGAAACAGTGCTAGCATATACACCGGCAGAGGCAACAAAAACCAGGGATTCAGGAAAACCAGACTCAGAATGAGCAATAGTGCGTGGCCCAACACAAAAAACAGGGGCAGCAGATGCAATGCCTTCATTGAGCCAGGGTGCATGCGTGATATGAGCACACGACCTTTGCCAAAGGTGTTCACCTGTTTGTAAAATCGCCTTAAATCTATTCTGCGTTTGTGATAAACAAAAGCATCTGAAAGCAAAGCTGTTCTAAATCCAGCTTTCCTGATGCGAATACTCAGATCGATGTCTTCTCCTACTATGTTTTTAAAACCGCCCACCTGAAGGAATACTTCTTTTGAAATACCCATGTTAAAGGAACGAGGCGTAAAGGAAGCACTATTTTTACTACTTCCGCGTATCCCTCCGGTGGTTAAAAAAGAAGTCATGGCGTAATTTATGGCCTTTTGAATATTCGAAAAATCGTCGGCCGCGTTATCCGGACCACCGAAGCAATCCAGGTAATGCTCCTGCAGATAGGTTCTGACTTTACGAATATAATCGGGGGGCAATATGCAATCGGAGTCAAAGATCAAATAATAATTACCCCGGGCCCTTTCCATGCCATAATTCCGGCTTTCGCTTCTGCCCGAATTTGGCTTGAACAGATAGTTTAGTTGCAGTTTCCCGCCGTATTTCCGGCACACCTCTTCACAACGGAGCGTAGATCCGTCTTCCACTATCAGGACTTCGAAACCGGGATCTGTCTGTTCGCTCAAACTTTGGAGAAGCTCTCCAATTTCGCCGGGTCTGTTGTAAACCGGAACGATTATGGATAACTGCAATTCTTTATTCATGTATACTTAGGTAGATAATTGACAAAAATAGGAAAAAAAACAATCTAAGCGTTTATTCGTCTAAAATACGTACATTCGCAGCGGAAACAGAGTGCGTTTATGGGCATAATCATCCGGCAAAGTGTTAAAGGTACTGTAGTAAGTTATGTGGGTATTGCCATTGGCTTTTTCACCACCTTTTTTGTTCTTACCAATTTCCTTACTGCCGAAGAAATCGGATTGACTCGTGTGTTGGTAGATGCTGCCACTGTTTTTGCAGGTCTGGCCCAATTGGGTACTACTTCGTCGGCCATACGCTATTACCCCTATTTCAAAGAAGAAGAAAAAGATCATGGTTTCTTCTTTTGGACTTTGGTTGTCCCTTTTATTGGTTTTTTAGTTTACAGTTTATTATTTTGGTTGCTCAAAGAGCCTATTTCAGGGGTCTTTGCTAAAAATTCCTCTTTGTTCGTCAATTATTATGACTTTATTTTCCCCTTAGGTTTCTTTTTGCTTTACATGTCTGTTTTTGAGGTAAATTCCAATCTACTGCTCAGAATAGTAGTGCCGAAATTTATCCGGGAAATAGTGGTCAGGGTGCTAACGCTGGCCACTTATCTCCTGTATGCTTTCGATCTGATCAGCCTGGATGTTTTTATAATAACTTTCAGCTCTGTATACGGTATTGCAACGGTTTTAAATATCATTTATATATTCAGTCTCAAAAAAATCTCTCTCAAGCCTGAATTCAAGTATTTAAAGAAATCCCTGGTTAAGGATTATTCTCTGTATACCTTTTTTTTAATTGCAGCAGCCTTAGGTGGTGTAATTGCTCCCAGCATCAATTCCTTTTTTATCAGTGCCAAAATGGGATTGAATTTTGCGGGAATCTTCGCCATTGCAGGCTATATAGCTTCTATGATTGAAATTCCTTACAGATCGTTGGGAACTATTTCCGGACCGCATATTTCTCAGGCCGTCAAAGAACAAGATATTTCTAGAGCAAACGCTTTATGTAAGAGCATTTCTTTGCATCAGTTGCTGGGAGGTTTTTTTATCTTTCTGGCTATCTGGATAAATATTGATCTGATTTTTAGCCTGCTGCCCAATGGAGATGTTTATGTGGTGGGAAAATGGGTGGTTTTTATTCTTGGCCTGAGTCGACTGTTAAGTTCTGTTTTTAACGTGGCTGATATCGTGTTGCGCTACTCAAAATTTTATTACATGTCGCTCATTTTTACTTATATTCTGACAGCAAGTGCAATTTTTCTCAACAACTTACTAATACCAATCTGGGGTATGAACGGGGCTGCCATTGCCTCCTTATTGTCGTATCTGTTTTTTTATTTATTGTTGCTTGGTTTAGTGCGCTGGAAAACAACTATTTCCATTTTCTCGTGGAAACAAGCTCAGGTTATCTTGTTGGTTGTTTTATTGTTTTTTTGCGATTGGATGTGGACAAGCTTTCTGACTCCCTTATTTTTGAAATTGCCCATAAAAGAATTGTATCTTCAAATTTTGGACGCCATACTTAAAAGCTCCATTCTGCTTGGTTCAGGAATTTTACTGACTTATATCTGCAAAATTTCCGAAGAGGCCAACACTCTCATAAGAAATATCCTAAGTCGATTGCGGCTGAAAAAATAATCAAGCCTTAAACAATTCCTTGTTCAAGATATCGAGTATTCTGGCTGTGCCTCCCGATTTTTCTTTCACATAGGCCCGTGCCTTTTCCCCGGCCTGAGTCAGGGCTTTGTTGCTGGCCAGAAATTTGTCCAGGTTGTCTTCCAAATCGTTTTGGGAATTCACACAAAAGGCCGCGCCTGCTTTGATCAAAGCTTGCGCTTCTTCGAATTTAATATGATTGGGGCCAAACAAAACCGGATTCCCATAAACGGCAGCTTCCAGAATATTATGTATGCCGGCTCCAAAACCACCGCCTACATATGCTGCCTGACCGTAACGATATACCGAAGACAATAATCCGAAGCTGTCGATAAGGATACACTCAACCCGACCCGAGTCTTCGGCTTTCATCCGGGAATAACGCACAAAAGGCCGATTCAGGAGCCTTTCTATCTCTCTGAGGTGATTTTCGTCAATTTCGTGCGGAGCAATAATTAGCTTCCATTCTGTCTGTGTATTTACATAGGGAATGATTATTTCTTCGTCTTCGGGCCAGGTACTGCCGGCAACCAAGACCATAGAGTCATGGGCAAATTCTTTGATTAATTCTTGTTCGGGAGCTTGTGCAGCAATATCCATAACTCGGTCGCAGCGGGTGTCGCCAGTGATGAAAACCTTGTTGTTCAAACCAATGGAGTTAAGTAAAGCCATCGAAGCTTCGTTTTGAACAAAAAAAGCACTAAAATACCTTAGCAGTTTGCGGTAAAAACCTCCCCAAGGCTTAAAAAACAACTGATTCTTACGAAATACGCCTGAAACAAGATAAACAGGAATAGCATTTTTATTTAACTCCGTCAGGTAATTGGGCCAGAACTCATACTTGATAAAAAAAGCGGCTTTAGGTTGCACTAATCTGATAAAACGCCTGACGTTACACATCATATCAAAAGGCAGGTAACAAACCAGATCGGCTCCTTTGAAGTTTTTTTGCACCTCATAGCCCGAGGGTGAATAAAAAGTCAATAAGACGGAATATTCAGGATGAGTGCGGGCAATTGCCTCCATCAGGGGTCTTCCCTGCTCAAATTCACCCAGCGAAGAGGCGTGAAACCAAAGATAGTTTTTTTCAGGATTCAGGTTTTTCAGCATCGTCCAGCTGTTACGCTGGCCTTTGACTATTTTCCCGGCTTTTTTATGAAAAAGGGCAATTACATGGAACAAAGCCACATAAACCGAAAAAAAGAGACGATACATAATAAAAAGATTAAAAAACAACAGATCACATTATCCCAGCGTTTTAATGGCTTTACGCAAACGCTGCAGCGTTTCTTCTTTCCCGAGCAGGCTTACAATATCAAACATACGCGGGCCCTTGCCTTCGCCCACCAAAGTCAAGCGAAAAGCATTCATAATCAAACCCATATTATACGATTTTTGTTCTATCCATGCTTTTACTTCTTGTTCCATTGCTTCGGCATCGGAATAATCTTCTATCTTTTCCAGCATAAGGTATAATTCACCCAATTGAGCAGCCGATTCAGGCTTCCAGCGTTTGGCCACAGTCTTGGCATCGTATTGTTCCGGTGCAACAAAAAAATACGAGGCTTGATCCCAAAAATCCTGCAGGAAAAACATTCTTTCCTTGATGTGTACCAATATGGCCTCAACAAATGCAGGAGTAGCTTTGTGACCTTTTGCTTCCAATAAGGGAAGCAACATTTGTGCCAAAGTGGCGTTGTCCAGTTCTTGCATATATTGATGATTGAACCAGCGTGCTTTTTCGTAATCAAATTTTGCTCCGCTTTTGTTACAACGCTCTATTGTAAAAGCTTCTATCAATTGATCCATCGAAAACATTTCTCTGTCGTCCCCTGGATTCCAACCCAACAAGGCCAGAAAATTGATGACTGCTTCGGGAAAATAACCGGCTTCTCGATAACCTTTACTCAACTCTCCACTCTTTGGATCTTGCCAATCTATAGGGAAAACAGGAAAATTTAAACGGTCACCGTCGCGTTTACTCAGTTTGCCTTTTCCATCGGGCTTAAGCAACAAGGGCAAATGAGCAAAGAGTGGCATCTGGTTGTCCCAGCCAAAAGCTTCGTACAATAAAACGTGTAAAGGAGTTGAAGGCAGCCATTCTTCTCCTCTTATCACATGGCTGATTTTCATCAGGTGGTCATCTACCACATTGGCCAAGTGATAAGTTGGCAATTGATCGGCCGACTTAAACAAAACTTTATCGTCCAGAACACTGGAGTTAAAAACGACAGTTCCTCTGATCATATCCTGCACCTGGATACTTCGATTGGGCTCTATTTTGAAACGTACGGTATAATCTTCAGCTCCTCTCACTCTTTCGTCGACTTCTGCAGCAGACAAAGTCAGTGAGTTGATCATACTCAGGCGGCTTGAGGCATCGTATTGGAAATTAGGATCTTCGGCTCGCTTAGCCTCAAGTTCTTCGGGAGAATCAAAAGCCAGATAGGCCTTGCCTTGTTCCAGCAATTTATCTATGTGTTTTTTGTAAATATCTTTTCGTTCCGATTGGCGATAAGGACCATAGGCGCCGGCCTGCGAAACACCCTCGTCGAGTTCTATACGGAGCCATTTCAAAGCTTCCACTATGTATTCTTCGGCTCCGGGCACATAGCGTTTGCTGTCGGTATCTTCTATGCGTAAAATCATGGTACCGCCGGCATGCCGGGCAAATAAATAATTGTAAAGAGCGGTTCTTACACCTCCGATGTGCAGTGGGCCGGTGGGACTGGGGGCAAAACGGACGCGAATAGTGTTGAATTCAGACATAACATAAACATTTTGAGCGCAAAAGTACAAGATATTTTTAAAATTCGGCCTTAGTTATTGTCCTCAAGGGTTTTTTTTGTACTTTTCGCCTGTGTTTACAGGCTTTAAGCCGAAATCTTAGAAAGACAGCTATGGCAAAATTTAAACCTAAACTCAATACTGCCTCAACGATATTCAAGGTTTTCCTTTTTGTTGTTGCAGCCGGCTTGATTATTTATGCCTTCCCCAGAGAAGGAAGATTTCGCTATCAGTTTCAGGAAGGCAAACCATGGCGCTACGGCTTACTTACCGCGCCCTACAGTTTCCCGATAGTTAAAAACCAGGAAGAACTGGCTGCCGAAAAAGACAGTCTGTTAAGGACGCACAAACCCTATGTTGTAATGGATGCAAGTGTCTCGGAAGAGATGATAGGCAATTTCAACCACAATTACGACTCCTACTTAAGGGCTACCGTACCCGAGCGATACAAAACTTATTTAAACGATCAACTAGCCCTGATCTATGGGGCCGGCATTATTTCGGCTTCTGTCCGGAACGAATTCCAAAAGGAAAAGTTGAAATCACTGATGGTGGTGACTAAACCCATGGCCGAGACTCGCGATCTTTCTTCGGTTTTTAGCATTAAGGAAGCCTATTCTGCTATTTTAAGCAACCTTCCAGCATCTATTCATCGCGATACCCTGGTCGGAATCTGCAAGATTGAAGAATACCTCCGTGAAAACCTCAGTTACGACCGGGTAACTTCAGAACAATTAAAAAATGAGTTGATTGGTGAGGTATCTGAAACCTCAGGCCTGGTTCAGCGTGGAGAACGCATCATTGATAAAGGCGAAATTGTAAATGCAGCCACTTTTCTAAAGCTGGCTTCACTAAAAAAGGCAGCCGAAGAACGCAACATCAATTCGACAGAAAACTGGGTGCTGGCCGGTCAGATTGTATGGGTAGCCGGCTTATTGTTGTTGTTGTTCCTTTTCCTCAGGTATTTTACACCTGAGATTTACTACAAAACCCACAACATCCTGTTTTTGCTGATTCTTATCACAAGTCTTAGTTTGCTGAGCGCCCTGGTGGTTAGAAACAGCACTTTGAACATCTATATGATTCCCTACGCCATTCTGCCTGTGATGATTTGCACCTTCTTCAGCGCCAGAACAGCTTATTTCACTCACGCCATTACTGTATTGATCTGCTCCGCTATTGCCCCCTTCCCCTTTGAGTTTTTGATGCTGCAACTCACAGTGGGTATGGCCGTAGTCTTTTCACTCAAAGAGCTCACTCAGCGATCACAATTGATCTTGTGCATCGTTTGGACTTTTGTCTGCTATTCAATATTTTATACCGGTATCGCTTTCATTCAGGAAGGCGCGCCCAGTCAGCTTCAATGGCAAATGTATGTCTTTTTTGCCATTAACTCGGTCTTAATGTTCACTACTTATCTTTTGATTTATTTATTTGAATGGATGTTTGGCTATACTTCCAATGTCACCCTGATGGAGCTTTCCAATATTAATTCTCCATTGCTACGCTTGTTTTCGGAGAGTTCTCCCGGCACCTTCCAGCATTCCATGCAAGTATCCAACCTGGCTGCCGCTGCCGCTCAGGAAATCAACGCCAATGCACAACTGGTAAGAACAGGAGCCCTATACCACGATCTTGGCAAAATGCAGAATCCGGCCTATTTTACCGAGAATCAAGCAGGCGGACAAAATCCCTTAAACAAAATGGAGACAGAGAAGGCCGCCAAAATAATTGTAGATCATGTCACAGAAGGGCTCAAATTGGCTAATCAATACCACCTGCCCAAAGTGGTGAAGGACTTTATTACTACCCATCACGGTAGCGGACCGGCACGCTATTTCTACACTACCTACAAAAACGAACATCCCGGCCAGGAGCCTCCCAAAGACGCTTTTTATTATCCGGGGCCAAATCCCTTCTCTAAAGAAACTGCCATTCTGATGATGGCCGATTCCGTTGAAGCAGCTTCGCACAGTTTAACAGAATATTCCGAAAACAGCATATCGGAGCTGGTAGAAAAACTTATCAACAGACAAATTCAGGAAGGGGCATTTAAAAGTGTGCCCATCACCTTTCAGGAATTGGAGATAATTAAATCGGTCTTTAAACAGAAATTAAAAAGCATTTACCATACACGAATAGCCTATCCCGAAGAAGATAAAGAGACCGTTCGCGAGTCCTCTAAACAAAAAGTTACGAAGAATTAGAATAAATCAAGAGACAGAGAAAGCTGGCGGGTAGTACTTTTGATTTTATTTAACCACCGGGCAATTTCAAGCTGAAATCACCGCCGGGGTTTAAGCGATTCTGTTAATCGGATGACCTTCGGCAAAAGCCCTCACATTGTCAACGGCCTGAGCAATCAAACGCGCCCGGGCTTCTTTTGTTGCCCAGGCAATATGTGGAGTAATATAGCAATTTTTGGCGGTCAGTAAAGGATTATCGGGCCGGGGAGGTTCTTTCGATAATACATCCACTGCAGCCGCATAGAGTTTGTCATTATTCAGCGCCCAAGCCAAATCTTCTTCGTTAACCAATGGCCCGCGGCTCATATTTACCAATATGGCTCCGGCTTTCATTAAGGCCAGTTTTTCTTTTCGTACCAAGCCTCTGTTTTCGGGAGTGAGAGGGCAATGCAGGCTTAATACATCACTTTTGCGAAATAATTCTTCTTCGCTTACCGGACAGATGCCAACGGGTAAACCTTCTTTGCTCTTGCTTGTCAGGGCAATAACTTCCATGCCGAAGGCCAGTGCCAGGCTTGCGGTGGCCATTCCAATATTGCCCAAACCAACAATACCCATGGTTTTACCTTTAAGTTCCATCAGGGGTTTATCAAAAAAAGAAAAATCCCGGCAAGCCGCCCAACGGCCCTTGTTGACTTCCTGAACATGATACTGCACTTGATTACAGATATTCAGCAAATGAGCGAACACCATCTGAGCGACAGAGTCTGTGCTGTAGGCCGGAATATTGGTTACAACAATATTATGCGCTTTAGCCGCCTGTATATCAACTACATTATAACCGGTAGCCAGTATTCCGATATACTTGAGCCGGGGCAATCTTTTTATAAGATCTTCGTTAACAACCACCTTGTTGGTCAACAAAATATCGGCCTCAGCTGCCAGCTCAAAAACCTTTTCCTTTGGGCTGCGCTCATGCACCTTCAATTCTCCGAATTGACGAAGAGCTTCCCAGGATAAATCTCCGGGATTGCAGGTAAAAGCGTCCAGTACACAAATGGAATAGTTCTTTTTCATATCCTTAACTTGGGTTTTCGGCAGATATAAAGCGTTTATCTTTCAATAAGGTTCATAAATTCCTGTCTGGTTTTTGCCTGATTAAAGACTCCGGTAAAATCGGAGGTAATAGTGACGGAATTTTGTTTTTCTACCCCCCGCATCTGCATACAAAGGTGCTGGGCCTCAATCACAACCATCACTCCAAGAGGATCGAGGGTTTTCTGAATACATTCTTTTATTTGCGTAGTCATACGCTCCTGTAACTGTAAACGGCGGGAAAAAATATCTACCACCCTGGCAATCTTACTCAAGCCTGTAATATACTGATTGGGGATATAAGCTACATGGGCCTTGCCGTAAAAGGGCAGCATATGGTGTTCGCACATGGAATAAAAATCAATATCCCTGACTATAACCATCTGGCGGTATTCTTCGTGAAATTTGGCCGATCTCAGCACTTCTTCGGGATCAAGGTGATAACCGTAAGTAAGAAACTGCATGGCTTTGGCTATCCGTTTGGGAGTTTTCAACAAGCCCTCGCGCTGAGTGTCTTCTCCCAGCAAACGTAAAATTTCCTGGTAATGTCGGGCTATTTCTTCCTGAGCAGGATTGGGTTCTGTTCCCAGAATTAATCGTTTGTCTATCATAAGCTTTGTTCTTTATCCCGACATTAAGCGAGACAGCTTCTCAGCTAGGGTTCAACCTGTATTTTTTCGCGGACTATAGACATTTCCCGTCCGAATACATAGTTATCTCTTAGATCGAGTAAGACCTCGTAGGCCTCTTCGTAAGTAAAAAAATCTCCGACGCGTACCCTCCAAAAAGGAGCATTATACATCACATAGGTATTCAGTTCAGGAAGTTTGGCTTTGATTATAGCCTCCTTTCGAAAAGCTTCTTCTTTGGCAGTGGCCTGATTGTTACCCGAGAAAATCTGGATGCGCCAGCCGTTCATACTAAGCAGGGTTTTGTCTCCATACTTAATTATATTGCCCGGAATTTGTTTACTTCCTATTAAGTCAACAATGCGCCTGTCCTGATAAATCCGCACAACACCCTTGTCTTTTTCGGGTATTTGCAAAGCTTGAATAAAGCCTTCGCCTGATTGATCAATACTGTCCTGTTGCGCATACAGCTTTTGGGCAGACCCGGCGACAAGTAGCAAAACAAGGCAAATCAACAGTATTTTCCGGTTAGTATCAGCAGTTTCCGACATCTTAAAAAAAATAAAAGAGGGAAGCTGTGTGACGACAGCTTCCCCGATTAAATTATAGTACAGCGCTCAGTACCTCGTTGGTTGCCCGAACGGCTTCTGCGCTTTTATCAAACAAAGCCTGTTCCGAAGCATTGAGCTTGAAGTCCACCACTTTTTCCCAGCCATTTTTGCCAATTACTACCGGCACGCCAATGCAAATATCTTTTTGTCCGTATTCGCCTTCGAGATAGACACTGCAGGGCAGTACCTTTTTCTGGTCGTGCAAAATGGCTTCTACCAGGTATGCTCCGGCAGCTCCGGGGGCATACCAGGCCGAAGTACCGAGCAATTTCGTAAGGGTGGCTCCGCCAACCATAGTATTGTTCACAACATTGTCCAAAACTTCTTCGGCAAGAAATTCAGAAACCGGAACACCCTTATAGGTGGCATAACGGGTTAGCGGTATCATGGTAGTATCTCCGTGACCACCAATTACACTGGCTTCGATGTCGTTCAGATTAGCATCACCAAGAGCCATGCTCAGGTAAGTTTTGAAACGGGAACTGTCCAAAGCTCCTCCCATTCCGATTACGCGATTTTTGGGAAGGCCGGAAGTTTTTTGGACCAGATAGGTCATCGTGTCCATGGGATTGCTGATGACAACCAATATAGCCTGAGGAGAATACTTCAGGACATTAGTGGTAACGTCTTTCACTATACCGGCATTCACACCGATAAGCTCTTCTCTGGTCATACCGGGTTTGCGGGGAATACCCGAGGTAATCACGACCACGTCAGAGCCGGCCGTTTTGGAATAGTCGCCTGTGGTGCCTGTAATTTTGGTGTCCATGCTCAACAAGCAGGAAGCTTGTTTCATATCGAGAGCTTTGCCCTCGGCAATCCCTTCTTTGATATCCAAGAGGACAATTTCATCAGCCACTTCATTGATAGCCATTACATCTGCACAAGTTGCGCCTACATTTCCTACTCCTATTACACTTACTTTTGACATAAAAAATTTAATCTAAATCAACTAATAATACTATTAAAAACCCTCTGTTCTAAAAGGATGACAAAGATACAACTTGTTTTGCATTTACAGCCCTAAGTAGCGAATTTTTAGATACTTTTGAGATTTTGAGACAAGAAGGGCATCAGGCAGCAAGTGCTTAAATTAGCTAAATTTATTGCTGTCTTCGGGGTTTGCCGGATTTGAATTCCTCGTAAATCAACGAAGCCTGAATAAAGGGCCCCACTGCCTTACAATCGTTTTCGATTATAGTGGTTTCGTTAATGTAATAGTCGTATTTGCCGCTACGCATTTGTGAACCTCCCAATCCTGCACCTGCACAGCAGTCGGTGATACTGATGGTTCCATCCTGATTTTCTTTTACAAAACGATCCACAAACTTCTCGTACCATTGCAGAGCCGTCTCACGGTAAGAATCATCAAAAATACCTGTTTTAACAGCTTTGAGCAGGCCATACACAAACATAACGGAGGCAGTGGATTCCTGATAATTATCCTCTCTCTCAGGGAATTCCAGCACCTGATACCACATACCGGTTTTTGGATCCGAGTAATTGGGCAGAACCTTGTATATGTCTTTTAGAATAGCTATCAAAGCCTGGCGCTGTTCCTGCCCCGGTATGTAATCCAAAACATCCACCAGACCCATCACATACCAGCCCAGGCCTCTTCCCCAGCAATGGGCTGATTGCCCGCTTTCCTTATCAGCCCAGAACATAGTGCGGGTTTCGTCCCAGCCATGTCTGTAGACACCGGTAACAGAATCGTAGGTATGTCTGCCCACAGTGACAAACTGATGAACGACATCTTCATACAAGGCCTGCTGTTTTGAGGCATCGACATAGCGGCTGATGTATTCGGCATAAAAGGGTTGGCCCATATACAATCCATCCAGCCACATTTGATAAGGATAGATTTTTTTATGCCAAAAACCTCCGTCGGAGGTGCGCGGATGTGTTTGCAACTGCGAAAACAAGGTATCTAAGGCCATTTTGTATTTTGCTTCTCCTGTACTGTCGTACATACGAAACAAAATTCGCCCGGGACAAATATGGTCAATATTGTAATTGGTTTTTTTATAAGAATAAATTTCAGCCTGCGGACTGATCATGGTGTCGGCATAACGGGCGGCGTAATTCCAGAAGCGCTCATCACCGCTATGCTCGTACAAGTCCATAAAAGCCAGCAACTCCAATCCATGAGTGTAATTCCATTTGAGGCGGCCCTTGTTGGAATCCAGATTGGTCGGCACTGGTATTCTGATCATTTCGCTTTCGGCCATACGAACCGAAAGTGGTTTTTCTGTATTTCTTTGGCCACAGGCAGCAAACAAAGCTATGCTTACAAAGAGCAGGAACACAGTTTTGCCCAGTGTTTTTAATTGAAATCTTTTCATCACAAAATTATTTTTACTTACAATTATTAAAATTCGACAGACATGCCTCCAGGCTTTCAGTCCACAAAGGAACAGCCACACCGTAATCCCCGCGGATTTTGCTTTTGTCCAGCAGGCTATAGGAAGGCCTTTGAGCAGCCGTAGGATATTCAGCTGTAGAAACCGGTATGATTTTACAGCTGGTGATTCCTGCCAGCTGATGAATTTTCTGAGCAAATTCGTACCAGGAACAGCTCCCCTCGTTGCTGTAATGATAGATGCCGGGGCTGAAATGACCGGCTTCGGCACTCAGAATGATTTTTATCAAAGCCTCCGCCAGATCTGCCGCATAGGTAGGGCTGCCCCATTGATCACTAACCACTCTGAGTTCTGATTTTTCCCGGCCCAGGCGTATCATAGTCTTTACAAAATTATTACCAAAAGCAGAATAAAGCCAGGCGGTACGTACTATGACTGACGAAGTAGGGCAGATGTCATTCAAAGCCTGTTCTCCCTGCAATTTGCTTTTGCCGTAGACAGAAACAGGGCAGACCGGGTCGCTTTCGCGATAAGGCCTGGATTGCTTACCATCAAAAACATAGTCTGTAGAAACATGTAAAACTGTGGTATTATGCTGTTTGGCGGCCAGAGCCAGATGACTTACCGCAGCACTGTTTATGGCATAGCAAAGATCTATGTCGTTTTCCGCTTTATCCACAGCGGTATAAGCGGCACAATTTATTAAATAAGCCGGCTTCAATTGGCTGAAACAGTCCATAATCGATTTGGAATCTTGCAAATCCAGCTCCTGAATGTCGGTAAAAGTAAAAGCAAACTGAGGATATTGATTTGCCAGCAACCTGATTTCACTACCCAATTGGCCATTTGCACCTGTAACAAGAACGCTTTTCTGTATCATAATTTTTATAACTTTGCCACAAAATTAGGTAAATATATGAACTTCTTCAGTATAGACACAGGCTTTTTTTCGACCGAGGCAGGAGCTATGTTTGGCATCATGTCCCAAAAAGTCTGGTCCAAAAAATACCCGGCCGACAGCGAAAACCGCAGCCCCTTGAGCATGCGTTGTCTTTTTGTTGATTTTGGCGAACGCAAGGTTCTTTTCGATACAGGAGTGGGGAATAAAAAACTCAGCGGCATGGCTTATTACCGCTTTCACGACCTGGTCGACATCAGCACAGTCCTGAAAAGCAAAGGCTACGATGCCCTGCAAATTACCGATGTGGTACTGAGCCACCTGCATTTTGACCATTGCGGGGGTTGTACCCGAAGCGGAAATTATGCGGCTCTTGAGCTTTGCTTTCCTCAGGCCCGGCACTGGGTAAGCGCAGCCCAGTGGGAAAATTCTCTGCGACCGGCCTATTGGGAAGCCGATGCCTATCTACCCGAGAACATGCAGGCTGTTAAGGATGCCGGAAAATTACATTTAGTCGAAAAAGATCAAGTCTTGTTTCCCGGCCTGGAACTGAAACTTTATCAAGGGCATACTTACGATCAGATAGTCTCTTTTATACACACGGAGCGGGGAAATCTTGTATTCCCTGGCGATGTGGTTCCCATGGCTCCCCACGTTGCCCAAGGCTGTATTGCTGCTGTAGATAATCATGCATTGCTGGCAGTAGAAGAAAAAATGCGGCTTTTGGAAGAAGCCTGCGAGCTGGAGGCAGGACTGGTCTTTTACCACGATTGTTACACCAAAATTGCCGGACTCAAAAAAAACAACGGCCGCATCTGGGAAGCTGCTTCGCCCTTAATTTTGGACTAATAAAAGTCCAAAATCCTGAGGACGATGAAAATCAGGTTTCTCCGAATGAACCGGGCTCCAGCTTAGGTAATGCTTTTCGGTACAAGCCGAACAACACTTATAAAAATTAGCCTTCAACACAGAAGGTAAACGCTTACAATCCAGATCCAGTAATATAAAGGGAATATAAACAGTCAGAGACCAAGACTGAGCAGACTTGCCGGCGACCTCCGGGCAGATGCTCGCAGATCCGGGAATGCGTTCAATCAGTGCTAATTGTTCCGGACTGAAAAGCACATATTCTTCGCGGCTTTTCCGCCTGGCCGCCAGGCAATAGCCAAGGGAGTTGAATTCAAAATTAAAATATTCCTCTTCAGAGGGCAGAGCAACAAAAAATTCCACACAACTGTCTTGCCAGACAGGAGCGTTGTCGCTGTGATGGCTTGTACGCTTTTCTTTTTCCTCTACTACATAATGCAGATAAATGCCCGAGCTGCTTCTGCCCAGACTAAGCCTGGTTTCGGGAGCATAAGGGAATTCTCCCGGCCAGTTGAGGCAGTCCAGGCTCAAGCCGGAGCCTTGCCGGCAAATCAATTCAGATATATTATCGCTGTCTGATTCCAGTCTTAGTAAATCCAAGGCCTGTATTAAGGGCAAAGCTGTCTGTTTCTTCATATGAACCTAATATTCCGGGCTGTAAATATAGCTCTGTATAATGATTTTTTAGCTACCTTTGCAGCAGGATTTTGAGAGTCCCGCCATAAACCATTCCCTTATGATTCATTTCTTTAAAAACCCTGCCGGAAATGTGCTCGCTGTGCAAGCCGACCGTAATTTTTCCCAAGAGGAGATCCATAAGCTTATCTGGTTGTTCAACCAGGCTCAATACCTTAACCTGTCGCAAATTGAAGGCATTTTTGTCGGCCCCAGGCGAGAAATGATTACCCCCTGGAGTACCAATGCCGTAGAAATGGCCATGAATCTTGGTCTTAAAGGCATTGATCGCATCGAAGAATTTACTCCCGTATCGGAGGCCAAGGCTGAACACGACCCTATGCTGCAACGCATTTACAAAGTCCTGGATCAGGAAATTTTCAGCATTCACAAAAAACCCGAACCCATACTTTATATCCGTGATATTGCCGCCTACAACGAACAAGAAGGCCTGGCGTTAAGTCCCGAGGAGATTGATTACCTGGAAAAGGTGTCCAAAAAAATAGGCCGTCACCTGAGCGACAG
>JAQUTN010000179.1 GCA_028694375.1 Bacteroidales bacterium | reverse complement strand
GGCGGCATGTTCCTGACCAAAAAACAGAGGATTCCAGTCGGTATTGGAAATAGCCAGTTCGCCTATCTGTATGGAATCGTTGGGAGTCATGTGATAGGAAACCGCCTTGGTGTAATCGGAATAATCACCGCTTTTGCCTACTGTACGCATTCTGAAAGAGGTGGATCCGGCCCGGGTATAATCCACCGGATAATTCAATACATTCTGGCTGAGATCGGTCACGGAATCAATCTGTTCAAAAGTTTCGATACCGACACTCTTTTCGACCAGGTAGGCGGCCGCCAGGGTACCGTTGGGGTTGCTGCCCAAACGCAGGTTATAGCTTTTGAAATCGGAGGCTATCATGCCCGAAAGCAGGTTGGGAGCTTTTATTATCCAGGGCAGAGGCTCAAACTCTTTTGCAGGATTGTAGGCCATTCTGGATTTGTAATCGCGCATCATTCTTCCTGCCGGTGTAAGGCGGTTGTTGTTGTCGGGATCCAGCATGTAACGTTTGAACTCCACGGCATTGTACACAGCATGACGCTCAACAAAAGAGCAGGTATCAAGGACGTCGAAAAAGGCTTTCATATCTCTCAGTTGCTTAGCCTGCTGATCGGTCACGTTCGAGGGCCAGCTTTCGCTGGTCCAGTTGGCTCCGTTGTTCCATTCGGTAATCCATATCGGCCGGCCGGTGCGATCGTGCACTCCCTTGACAAAAGAATATAAATTCCAGGGAGTCTGGCCGCCCCGATAGAAATGCAGCGCGACAAAATCGACGCGGTAATTGAGGGCATCGCATTTGTCCATAAATTCGTACAAATAATTCAGCCCTCCGTCGGTGGGCGCCAGCGAGCCCAGCCTCAGACCCGATTTCATCAACATGGGCCACATGGCCACACATTCATCCACCGTCATGGGACCGTCATCATTCTGATTGTCGGGTTCGTTAAAACCCAGTACGTGAGTGGAATATTTTCGCGACTCTATTACACTGAAAGATTGCCAACCGGCGTTATGCCTCATGGGAACATATTCGGCATCCATATAATTGTCCATGCCATTGGCATCCCAGTCGTAATACCAGGTAGCCTGTACCGAATCGAGCCTGGCCTTATTGGGACCCCAGCACCAACCTTTCTGCGATGGCCATCTCCATTGAAACACTCTTATATAGGCAACATTCTGATCGAGTTCCACCTGCAACTGAGGAATTTCCAGATCTTCGCTGTCGGCAATAAATACCCGGCTAAAACCGGTTCCGTCAGCGGCGGTAGCCAAAGTGGCCATGTAGCCTTTCTTTAGTTTAAAAGAACGAATAGCTCCGGTCATGGCTCCCAGGTTTGTGTGATAAGTCAGGATTCCATAAGATTCGGAACTACCGCCAAAATCAGTTTCGCTAAAAGCCTCGAATGGTTTATAAAAATTGTTTTGTGGTATCACCACACAACCCTGTCGGTAAATCTCTGCACGACAATTTGAACGATGTACCAGAGAGGCCAGCTCAGTGCCCAGCTTTATATATCTCAAATAAGAAGAAATAACTTTAGTCGGTCGCACTTCCAACAAATAGACCCAGGACTCGGGCCCTTCCAAAATAATCAGGGCGTTGTCTCTTATGGGATTAGCGTCTGTCAAACGAAGCTCAACCCCATCGGCCAGCTCGATGGTGTCTTGTGAGACATAAGCCAGTTGGGTGTTTTCGCTAATTCGTTGTCTGGCTGCCTGTGTCGGGATCAGTGTTGCCAGTATAAGAAGCATACCGAAAATGTAAACTTTATTCATATTTATATCTTTTTAAAAAAAATACAAGAAACAAAAATACACATTTTAATTATTGGAACAAAGCTAAGCAAGTCCGGACACAAGGAGGTCTAATAATCGTTCAAATGGGTACAGACATATTGCGGCACTGAATCTTAACTGCTTTTTCCGGCTCTTGTAAGGTAGTGCAAAGAGTCGCTAACCGAGAGCCTTGTAAAAACCTAAAACAAGCCTGAACGATTATAACTCCAAATCTGAATGTTTTTTAGACCTGCACTTGATTTTTCTCTTGTTCATTTGCATATTCTTAAAACCTGAGTGAAAACCAATTCAAGTCTAACCAACATTCTAAAACACGTACGCATATGAAAAAACTCTACTTATTTGTAGGTGGCCTGCTACTGGCCGCAAGTATGAATCTGAGCCAGGCCCAAAAGCCCATGACCGAAGTCAAAATCGGTGACTTGATTTACATTTCGCACACCGGTACCGGCAGAGTCTGGAGCGGAGTCGATGAGGCTTCCAACATCCAGATTCGCGATCCCCAAATTGCCTTTGCCGATACGGCTCAAATCTGGGAAGTATTGCCTGCTCATGTCATGGGAACCGACTCCGTACTGAACGATGCTGATTTTTTCTATCTACAGGAAAAAACCGGCCTGCAACGCTTTGCTGCCACTGACGGAAGCTGGAATTCCAGAGTTAACGCTTTTGTGGGTGTTATTGCCGACACTACACGCTATTACTGGCATTTCATGCCTTCTGAAACGCTTGAGAATGTATTTTATGTATCCAATGGTATTAAATTTGCTATTGATTCTGCAAGCTGGAAAGTAGCATCATTTTTCAATCCTGCCAAAGCCTATATGGGTACTGACGGCACCGGAAACAAGAGCAGTCTCTATTCCGACAAGCCTACCAGCAATGCCGGAGCTCCCTATTACATTTATGATGCCAGAACTTATGCCAAGGTAATCGTAGCAAAAGCCATCAGTGATGCAGAAAACCTGATTAACCTACTCAACGACAACGATCTTGCTCTATACGGAGATACCGTGCAAACTGCTTTGGATGGCGCTAAGTTGATTGACACTACCAAAACCTACGATCAGTACACCCTCGATGATCAGGCCAAGCTGGACGAATTAAAGAAGGTTAGTGCCATTCAGGCCATAGCCGACGTAAAAACCTGGCAAAATGCAGTGATTGCGTTCCGGGACAAAATTACCGAAGCCGAAGAAAAAGCAGCCCTCGATCCCAAATACCCCGCCAGTATTGCTGACTCTTTAAATCTGGCCATTACAACTGCCAAAAGCGTTAGCGACACACTCAATTACCAAGGCTCTGCCGTTGCAGCTATTCAGGCAGAGCAAGCTGTTTTGCAAGGATTCATGAATCGCATGGCTACCATGCTGAAAACAGTCGATAAACTCATTGCCAAAATTGACGAAGCCAAGGCTGTAGATCAAAATGCCGCCGCTTATCCCGATCAAAGCAAAGCCGATTTCAATGCTGCCATAACTGCTGCAGAGAACTATCTGGCCGGTATTACAG
>JAQUTN010000178.1 GCA_028694375.1 Bacteroidales bacterium | reverse complement strand
TTTCCGCTGTAAAACCGGAATGTTTCACCACGTATTCGTCGCCCTCGTCGCGATAGAAAACGGCTGCAGTGAATAAATTCAAAGTAGTATTGTTCTCCGAAACAGAATCCAGCACATCCTGCAAATCACTCTTGAGAAATTCCAGCTCGTCGGCCATAGAACCGGTGGCGTCCACCACAAAAGCCAGTTCCACCCGATTGGAATTTTCGCCGCCACTGCTCAGGCTGATTTCGTTCCATGCCTGATCAAAGCTTTTAAGCTCGCCTGTCCAGGCTTCGCCGTTGATGTAAAGCACATAATCGTTCATCGAGAGGCTCTCGGTTTTTTGAAACAGCGATATCCACATCTCTGCCCTGCCCTGGTTGTCGGTGCGGGCTTTCCAAACGCTGTGTTCTGCCCTCTTCAACTCCAGAGCTGCATTAACTACGGGATTTTCGCCATAATTAATCTGTACAGCGACACGATGTCCGGGGTAAAACCTCCAGTAAGGCGGATAGGTATTGTAAATAGTATCGTTGACCAGATTGCTCCAAAAAGTCCAATTATCCAGGTCGTTCCACTCCGCAGCCGTTACCACCCCGGCCTTAGCTTCGCCCGGACTTTGATTTTCACCCGAGCCACCCGGACCATCGGCATATTCCGAAGTATAGCCCGGAGCTAACTCGCTACCAACATCGAGTTCACAAGCCGGGAAGGCCATTAACAGAGGCAGTAAAAGCAGAAATTTGGAAAGTTGTTTCATGATTGTTCGATTTGTATCTGTTATGAATTTTGAAAAAAGACCACGAATAGAAAGATGAAAAAACGGCCGGGATGCTACAAAAAAGTCGCAAGCTTTTTCGGACTTCAGCGAAATAAATCGTATCTTTGAGTTTGATTTTTCAAAACGCCTAATGAAAGAAATAGAAAACCTGGAACTACTTTTCTTAAGTATAGAGGATTATCCGGAACTGAAAGAAGTTATGCAAATGGCCTACACCAACATGGAGGGCTCTTACTGGAAGAAACACCACATCGAAAAGCTGATCAGCCTTTCTCCCGAAGGTCAGGTGGTACTGAAAGTAAACGGCAACATTGCGGCCTGCGCTCTTTCGTTGATCGTTCAAAGCGGACGTTTCGAAAAAAATCATACCTACAAACAAATTACCGGCAATTACAGCTTCGACACCCACGACCCTTTGGGCGATGTACTTTACGGCATCGATGTGTTTGTCAAACCCGAGTTCAGAGGTTTGCGACTGGGCCGCCGATTGTACGACTATCGCAAGGAATTATGCGAAAAGCTCAATCTCAAAGGCATTTTGTTTGGTGGCCGCATTCCCAATTACCATCGCTATTCCGACAAGTTGTCGGCCAAAGAGTATATCCGCCAGGTGCGCGAACGCAAAATTCACGATCCGGTTTTGAACTTTCAGTTGTCCAACGATTTTCACCCCGTGCGCATTCTCAAGAATTACCTCGAGGGCGACCAGGCGAGCGAAGAATACGCAGCTTTACTCAAATGGGACAATATTTATTACGAAGAGCCGGTCAGCAACACAACTGTCAGTCCCTCGGGCATCAAGACTTATGCCCGTCTGGGCCTGATTCAATGGCAAATGCGACTTTACAAGGATATAGAAGATTTGATGCAACAGGCTGAGTTTTTTATTGATGCTGTTTCGGGCTACCGAGCCGATTTTGCACTCTTTCCCGAATTTTTCAATGCTCCCCTGATGGCAGCTTTCAACCATTTGGAAGAAGCACAGGCCATCAGGCAATTGGCCGGTTTTACCCAGGACATCGTAAAGAAATTTGCGGAATTCTCCATTTCGTACAACATCAATATCATCACGGGCAGCATGCCCGAGTTGGTAAACGATAAACTCTACAATGTGGGTTATTTATGCAAGCGGGACGGCTCCGTAGAACGTTACGAAAAAATCCACGTTACGCCCGACGAAGCCAAAATTTGGGGTATGGTGGGCGGTCATCAGCTCAAAACCTTCGACACCGATTGCGGCAAGATTGGTATTTTGATCTGCTACGACTCCGAATTTCCCGAACTAAGCCGACTCCTGGCCGACGAAGGCATGAACATTTTGTTTGTCCCCTTCCTGACCGATACCCAAAACGGTTTCTCGAGGCTGAAAAACTGCTCTCAGGCCCGGGCCATCGAAAACGAATGTTACGTAGCCATTGCCGGCAGCGTGGGCAATTTGCCCAAAGTGCACAATATGGACATTCAATACGCACAATCTATGGTGTTTACTCCCTGCGATTTCGCTTTTCCGGTGAACGGCATCAAAGCCGAAGCAACGCCCAATACCGAAATGATCCTGATCGCAGACGTGGATTTCGATTTGCTGACCGAACTACACAACAGCGGCAGCGTACGCAACCTGATAGATCGTCGCAAAGACATTTACGAACTGAAACGAACATCTGGTTAGAACGGTCTTCTCTATTGTTTTTCTTAAATTTCACAAAGAAATAAAAATATAATCAAAATACAAAAACCGAATATTCTACAAAATAGTAATTTTGAATTCCGAATAATATAAACCTTTTAAAACAACAATTATGGGAAAAGAAGCAATCAAAGTATCCTCAGTGGACGTAAAAAAATTATTAGACATGCTGAATGCAGCTCTCTCCGAAGAATGGCTGGCTTATTACCAGTACTGGATTGGCGCCCGCCTTATGGAAGGCCCCATGCGCAGCGAAATTGAACCCGAACTACTTTTACATGCCGACCAGGAACACGGTCACGCCGTTTTGGTTGCCAATCGGATTATTCAACTGGGCGGCACCCCGGTCATCAACCCCAAAGACTGGAGCAAATTAGCCCGTTGCCCCTACGACGAACCCTCCGATCCCTACATCGAAGTGATTCTGGAACAAAACCTCAAAGGGGAACGTTGCGCCATTCAACGCTATCAGGAAATTGCCGACTTCACTCAGGGCAAAGACCATTCCACCTACCAGATGGCCGTTCAGATCATGAACGATGAACTAGAACACGAGCACGACATCGAAGACTGGATTCAGGACTTAAACAGAATGAAAGAAGAGTGGAAAAAAATACGGTTCTAAACCTTGATTTTTCTTTTTAAAACTAATAATTCAAGCGGGGACAAAAGCCACAAGAGCAATTGTCTCCGCTTGTATTTTAAATAAAAAATTTATGTATCTTTGCGGTCGTTTCTTCGAATCGTACATCGACTATTTAAAATACAAAAACCGTTAATCAAAAAGGAGAAAAGAGTATGAAAATCAAAAAAGTAGAAGCCATTGAAATTTTGGATTCCAGAGGCAATCCCACCGTAGAGGTCAATCTTAAACTGGAAGACG
>JAQUTN010000177.1 GCA_028694375.1 Bacteroidales bacterium | reverse complement strand
TCTGTTCTGAAGATCAGCCTGTCCGAAAGCACGTAACCCAGGTCGGTTCTGTTGGTAAAGCGTCTAAGGCCTTGTCCGTAAACAATGCCTTGTTCATCAAGGTAACCGAAGGAGATACGGTAATCGCCTCGTTCGCCGCCGCCGCTGATAGAGAGGTTGTTGTCGTGTTTCCAGGCAGCGCGGGTGATTTCTTTTACCCAATCGGTGTTGTTGTTGTAGTTCCAAAAGAAAGCAGAGCCGTCCTGTACGTAGCTGTATTCGGGAATATTCCCCTGATTGGTGTTCAGGCTGGGGTTGAGGTACTCTTCTTTCATCAGCATGGTGTATTCGTCTCCGTTGAGCAGGGGAATGGGATCGGGCATAAAGGCCGAGGTCAGCCTGTACGAATACTGAACCCTGGGTTTGCCCCGGGCACCTTTTTTGGTGGTAATCTGTAATACTCCGTTGGCTCCCTGTGCTCCCCAGATGGCCGTGGAGGCTGCGTCTTTGAGTACCACAATTTCCAGAATGTCGTCGGGGTTGACGGTGAGCAATTCGGCGTATTGTTCTTCGCGGGCGGTAGCAAAATCAAAATCGGAGGCTACGGTGGTTTCGTAGGGCACGCCGTTGACCACAATCAGTGGTTGCGAACCGTCGCTGCGCAGCGAAGTGGTACCACGGATACGCATAGACATTCCCGAGCCGGGAGCTCCCGAATTGGATACGATGTCCAATCCGCTCACCCTTCCCTGCAGGGCGTCTTCGACCGAAGTCACCTGAATGCCTTCGAATTCTTTGGCATCGACCTTTTGCATGGCAAAGGAGATTTCGCGGGTGGGCACATTCATGGTTCCCGTGTTGGTGACCGCCCTGCCGGTTACAACAGCCTCCGACAATTCGAGCGATTCTTCCTGCAAAGTCACGTTAATCAGCCCACGTTCTCCTATTTCCTGATCCTGAGACTTGAAGCCGACGTAATTGAAACGAAGCTTGTTAGCTCTGTCTCTCACTTGTAGTACGTACTCACCGTCGTAATTGCTCACTGTGCCGTTTACAATACGATTGGTTTTGTCAATCTCTGTAATGGTAACAGAAATCAGCGGCTCCCGATCTGCCGAAGTAATTAGTCCCCGGACTATGTTTTGCTGTGCATAGGCTGTCAGACTCCACGACAGGCATACGACGAAAACTACCGCAATTTTTATTCTTTTCATAATTGTTTTTTATTCGTTGTTGGGGGACAGGGCTCCGTCAATGGTGTGAACAACAATTCTCGAATTGGTGGCAATATTGCCGCTGGCGAAGCTGTACTGCCGGCACATGATGTTTTCGTTACCTCCCATGGTTGTGCCCAAAACAGCATCAGAACTGTTTTTTTTCTTGATACTCAGATGAGAACCGTCTTGAAAAATATACAAATTATAAAACTGCCTGTTCTTCTGGTTTTTGGCCGAAGTGGTGGTAGTACGGGGCAGTCCGTCGTCTTCGGCCCATTCATCCATATAATACTGTTCGGTAAAATAGGCTCCGTCAACAAAGTGATTTTTTATAAAAGTGATGGTTTTTTTGATTTCGGCTATCATAGCTGAATCGTTGCCTAAGGAGGCAATCTGATCTTTGTTCATAAACAGGCGGTCTTCGGTGCGCGCTCTTTCAAGGGCGTTGTTGGTGGGCACAAAAACGGTGTAATTGTACAAGCCCAGGAAAGGTACAAAATAATCGATGCCGTCACTTTTATAGAAAATGGGACGTACATATTCGGTTTGTTTGGCTGAGGAGACATTCCGGTAAAACAGCGTTCTGTCAGAGGCCAGTTCCCGATCGGCAAAGAAGCTGGCATCGGGATCGTCAAAATCCTCGATCAGTTTAAAGAATTCGCTGATGTTGCTGTTGGCCGTAATATTGCTCTGAGCCAGGGAATAAAAAGATTTCAGGGTATGTTCCAGGGCTTTGTCTATCAAGTAGACAGTGCCGTTGTGAATGCCGTTGTTGTAATCGTATTTTGCTATTACATTGGCATAGCTGCCCTTTTCCAGATCGCCTGCTCCCTGGAAGCGCAAACCCTGAGCGCCCTCATCTACTTTGATGTAGGCACCGCCTTTGGTTTGAAGGAATTTTTGTCCCGGGGAGCGTTCCCCTACCACAATGTGGTGATCCACAATATCTTTGAGTCTGTTACGAACAACATCGGCGTTATAGGCAGGTGCCGCTATGGAGTCTCCGGTATTGTTGAGTGATATGTAATTGACATGCTTTTTGTCTTCGTCAAAGAAGAAACGCATTTTCTTTTTAATGGTGGTGGCAGTGGTTTGATTTACCGGATCGGTGTAGGCAGAGAAACTGGAATCCAGGGGAATAAACAAGCTGAATTTATTTTCGAGCGAAGTCAGGTAGTAATTAAACTTCAGAGCAGTGTTGTTGCTGCTTTCGTTGATGATCCAGTTGAAAATACGGGTGTCCGGATTTTTGAGCAAGGGGGCCACCACTGTTTTGAAATCCCGGGGATCGACCACATCGTCCAGGGTGTAAACCAAGCCGTTGCGGCAGATTTGGGCATTTACCACATTTTCGAGCGTATAGCCCATATCGTCTCCCTTGACGTCGTCGACCATGTTCTCGATGCGTGTAGGCAGCGCATTCAGGAAGGAACGTTTCATATGTGTTCTGACGAATTTGGCGGCCAGATCGTCGGGAACACTGTCCCAAAGAGGATATTCACTCAGGAAGCTGTTCTCGATGTATTGCTGCATAGCCTGGTTGTCTGGAGCGAAGATGGCCGGCATATCCGATGGAACCTGTCCTACGATGGCCTGATTCTGTGTTTCGTTGGCAGCCGGCGAGAAAAGCAGGCTTTCCACCGTGTATTCGTTGCCGTTTTCGTCAACTATGGTGCGATCGGCTGTGTCGAAGAAACTGATGTAAAAGACCGAGTCGGTACTTTCGGGCTGGGTTTCGCGCAATTTTTCGGTAGCCACCGGATCATACACAGGTTCGCAGAAACGTTCCAGCAAACGGCAGAATTCCGAGAGATTCGGGTTGGCTGTCATGTATTCCCACATGCTCAAAGGAGGCATTTCCACTTTGTCCAACACATGGATGTAGCCGTTCAGGTTCACAATATCGCCTTCAATAATTTTGGCTCCGAACACATGGATATCGCCGTTTTGGCGTTGGGAACCGGGATACAGACGGTCGAAATCCTCGTTGTTCATGTTTTTCTTCTCAAAATAGGGCTGGGTAAAATGCACCATAGTCCAGTTGCCCGGGGTTTTGAGATACATGCCGCTTGGTTTGAAGCGGGCAAACTGTGGATTGTCCGGCAGGTCGGTCCTGAAGGGAATGGTGTCGTTCAATACCATAGT
>JAQUTN010000176.1 GCA_028694375.1 Bacteroidales bacterium | reverse complement strand
CCGGAACCGAGAACCAGTACTTTGTTTAATTGTTTCATTGTTTGATAGGTGCTTATAGTGTGGAAACAAATTTGTCGAATATAAACAGGGTGTCTGTGGGACCGCTGCAGGCTTCGGGGTGGAACTGGGCCGAGAAAAAGGGCTTGCTCTTGTGACGTATGCCCTCGTTGGTGCCGTCGTTCAGGTTGATGAACAGGGGTTCCCAGTCGCTGCCCAGGCTGTTGTTGTCTACTGCGTAACCGTGGTTCTGGGAAGTAATGTAACAGGTGTTGCTCCCGGCCATTTGCACCGGTTGGTTGTGGCTGCGGTGGCCGTATTTAAGTTTGAAGATGCTCGCTCCTCCGGCTTTGGCCAGTAATTGATTGCCCATACAGATGCCGCAGACGGGTTTGTCGCGGTTCAGGGCTTCGCGGATATGTGCCACGGCAAGGCCGCAGGTATCGGGGTCTCCCGGGCCGTTGCTGAGGAACAGGCCATCGTAGTCCAGTTGATTGAAATTGTAATCCCAGGGCACGCGTATCACCTGGACACCTCTTTGCAACAAGCTTCGCATTATATTATGCTTGACTCCGCAATCGAGTAAAACTACTCTTTTGCCGCTGTCGCCGTAGTGGATAACTTCTTTGCAGGAAACTTTTTCGACCAGGTTGACCAGATTGGGGTCGGTGAATTGCAGAGAGTCGTCTGATCCTTCGCCAATGATAAGTTTGGCTTTCATGGAGCCCTTTTGTCGGAGTAATTTGGTCAAGGCCCGGGTATCGACACCGTAAATACCGGGTACTCCTTCTTTTTTCAACCAGCTGCCCAGGCTTTCCACTGCGTTCCAGTGACTGCATTCGTGGCTGTAATCGCTTACGACGAGGGCTTCGATATGAATGTGCTCACTTTCCATAAAATGAGAGAGGCCGTTGGGGTAAAAGTTCCTGGGAGGAACCCCGTAATTGCCTACCAGGGGATAGGTGAGTACCAGTAGCTGTCCTACGTAAGAAGGATCGGTAAGACTTTCGGGATAGCCGGTCATGGCAGTGTTGAACACTATTTCCCCGCTTACGGAACTTTCTTCTCCAAAGGAACGTCCATAAAAAATACTCCCGTCTTCCAGGATAAGGCGGGCATTTATTTCTTCGTTTGATCGCATATATTTATTGTTGTTCTTCGATGTAACGGATAAATGCGTTGTTGACAAAACGGCTGCCTCCAACGGTTGGGTAGTCTCCCGAAAAGTACCAGTCACCTTTGTGTTGCGGACAGGAGCGGTGCAATCCTTCCAGGTCTTGGTATACTATGCATACTTCGGCATGTATCCCTTTTGGGGTAAGCAATTGAGCTATTTTTGCCGATATTTCTTCGTTACTGAAGGGAGCATAGATGTTTTTTACGTAATTAATGTGGTGATATTCGCCTTCGGCCAGCGAAAGCGATTGTTGTTGCTTGGCTTTTTGATAAGTTTCTTCTATAATGCTTTCCATGCCTCTTTCGCGCAAGAGGGCTATGGCTGCTTTGAAGGCAATAAATTCTGTCATTTTGGACATATCGATGCCGTAGCAGTCGGGGTAGCGCACCTGCGGCGAGGAAGATACGATAACAATCTTTTTGGGATGCAGGCGGTCGAGTATACCTATAATACTTTGTTTCAGAGTAGTTCCCCTGACGATACTGTCGTCTATGACAACCAGATTGTCTTGTTCTGCCCGGATGCTGCCGTAAGTAATGTCGTATACGTGGGCGGCCAGGTCGTCTCTGGTGTTGCCTTCAGCAATAAAAGTACGCAACTTGATGTCCTTGACTGCTACTTTTTCGCTGCGGATGCGTCGCGACAGTATCTCCTGCAAGGCTTCGTCCGTGAGGTTATGGTCGTGACTGAGAATCCGGCGGCTTTTTTCCTCGTTCAGGTATTGGTTCAATCCTTCGAGTAAGCCATAGTAGGCCACTTCGGCGGTATTAGGAATAAAAGAAAAGACCGTATGAGTCAAATCGTACTCAACGGTCTTTAATATGGTTTCTACAGTGATTTGCCTAAATTTTTTCGCTCCCGGTAAATGTCAAGATCGCTGCCCCGGGAAAAATAAATTCGTTCAAAGGAGCAGGCTTTTGAGGCTTTTTGAGGAATAATGCTGCTCAATTCCCAGCTGCCGTTGCGGTGAATAACTAAGGCTTGTCCGGGTTGAAGTTCTTTTATATCGTCGGCCTGTACGTTGAGGGTGGTTTGTATGACCGGTCTTTCGGAGGCTAAAACGACTATCTCCTCGTCGGCGTAAAAGAATGCTGTTCGAATACCCCAGGGATCTCTCAGGGCAAAAGATTCGCCGCTGCCGGTCAATCCGCAGATAACGTAACCGCCATCCCATTGGGGTGCGCATTTTTTAAGTACGTTTCTCAGATCGATTTCATCTTCGATGGCTTTGGTGATTTCCAGACCCTTTAGCCCTTTGTTTAACTGTATGCGATAAAGTCGTTCTGCTTCGCGGTCGAGTTTGTGCCCAATTTGCTCCAACATTATATAGGTATCGGAGTATTGTCGGGGATGTTGGCCACTGGAGGTTATTTCGTCAAAAATGGCATCAACATTGGTCAAATTGAAGTTGCCGCACAAAGCCAGGTTGTTGGCCCGCCAATTGTTGCGCCTGAGAAAGGGGTGGATGTAAGTAATGCCGGATTTTCCGGTGGTACTATAGCGTAAATGACCCAGATAGAGTTCTCCGGCAAATGGAATATGTTGTTTGGCATAAAAGGGATCTTGCCGTTTATCGGGTTTGCTGTCGGCAAATTGTTTATGTACTTTGTCAAAAATTTCGGTGATGGCTCCGGTGCCGGTGGCGCGCTCGCGAAACATGTATTCTTCGCCCGGGCCGGCTTCCAGTTTTACACTTACCAGACCTGCTCCTTCCTGACCCCGGTTGTGTTGCTTTTCCATCAATAAATAAAGCTTATGCAGGCCGTACATCCACGTGCCGTACTTTTGTTGATAGAATTCCAGGGGCTTGAGCAACCTTATCAGAGCAACCCCACATTCGTGCTTTAGCGCTTCCATTGTGTCGGATCTGATTCCGGGCTGCAAAGTTAAGCATTTCAAGCAGAAATTTTTCCTGTTGCCAAAAAAAACTTTTAAAGTCGGATACATCTACTGTCAATTATGTAGCGTTTTGTCTGTTCTTTGGTCTTTGTTTAAGTAATTCCGCGCCGTATTATCTATTATTACTTATAAGGTCTAAGCTATGATGAAAGAAGTTTATTTATTGGGTATCATTATGTTGTTAGCTTGTGAACAACAAGCTGATATAGGTATAATCAAGGTTAGAGAAGACATTGATTTAACCCGCAGCCAACAAGTGTTGGTCGAAAA
>JAQUTN010000034.1 GCA_028694375.1 Bacteroidales bacterium | reverse complement strand
GTTCGATGCGGGCAAAGACTGCGCGCATGTTTTCGTTGGTAGCGGGACCGGGTCTGTAGTAGTTGTTGATGACATTGATCATGGAAGTTTCGTCGCCTCCGTCCATGGTGCGGTGACGCCAGTTGAAAATGACGTTGTTGCGGAAATCAAAGGGGCCTGACATACCGATGGAAGGATTCCGGGCGGTGTTGCAGGCAAAGAGGTTGTGATGGAAAGTAGAGGGATTGCCACCCCAGGTGCCGCCGAAAGCATGTCCGCGGGCATCTAATGCTTCGCTGGAGATGGTCCATTGAATGGTAATATTCTTAGCGGGATCTTTAATCTGAGTAGTGCCGTCTAGTGAAGGCCTCATGTGGCGATAGAGCGAAATATTTTCGTCCATGCCCCAGCTGGTGGAACAATGGTCAATAATGATGTGATGATTGGGATTACCTCCTATGTTGTCGTCACCTTGTCCGCCCACAGGCACACCGCGACGTACACGGATGTGACGTACGATGACATTATGGGTGTTTATGTTGAAGGTACCGGCAATGCAAATTCCGTCACCGGGAGCCGTTTGTCCGGCTACGGTAATATCGGGATGGTTGATGTTAAGGTCACCGTCTACCTTGATGGTACCGGCAACACGGAATACAACTATACGAGGACCTTCGGCTTCGAGAGCTGCCCGCAGGCTGCCTTCACCGCTGTCGTTAAGATTGGTAACGGCGATAACCTGTCCGCCGCGGCCACCGGAAGTGAACATGCCGCCACCCCAGGCACCAGGAAAGGCTGGAATGACGCCTTCGGGCAATCTGGGAGGATGAGGGGGAATTTGACCTTGTTCAGGTTGTCCGTTGGTCTGAGCATTAAGGGCAGGACCTGAAAACAAAAGGGCTAACGCAAGCAGGCTGCTTGTTAGGAAACGATGAATGATTGTCATAGTTATAACGATTTAGATAAAAATTTTGCGCCAAATTACTATATAATCCGGCAGCTCTGCAAAATTTTAAATCTTTATCAACAAAAACTATGTTAATGTGATGCTTAAAAAGGACTTAAGGCCAGGAATGAGGTATCTTTAAAGTCTTATAAAAGGTGAAAAGAGGAGAAATAATTGTTACATTTTAAGTGAATTTTCAGTATAAGTTTTAATACGGAGGACGAATGATTAAAAGATACAAAAATTCATTTTTCTCCTAAACCATGCCTGGACAGAGTCCTTTTTGTATAGACAAGCAAGTATATATTAGCTAAAATTAACAGCTCGCGAATTCAGCAGCCGATTTCAAAACACCTGTGACACTTTCTTTTTGTACACTTGGTAAACAGACAATGAATTGGCCGGCTTTACGTTGATTGTTACATCCCTGCATTGTAGAGCGCCTCCGACTTCTGTCCCGGGAACCACAGGCATTATCATGACATACTGCCTGTTCTTTTCTGCTTCTATCAGAGAAACATAAGCGCCATCGAGTTTTGTTAATGGAGATGGAAGCCGGAGTTGCTCAACGTTATTGGCAAGTTCTGTCATATCTTCGCCAATGCTGAAGGAAACTGGCGCATCAATACCTGTATCCCGGCCATCTAAAAGAAATTGAGGGATTTAATCAATAAAATAGCAGGGAAAACGGGCAGCCCTTAGCTGTTTAATAACGGAAAGGCCTTCGGGAGTCATTATTTTGGCAAAGGGTAGCAACAGAGCCGAATATTCTTGCTCCCGAACGATGAATTTGCCTTTTTGCAGCTTTCCTTCGGTCAGCAAAGCATCAGATATGCCGTCGGCCTGGATACCAAGTGCAGGCATAATACCGAGAAGCCGATGAACACGATTTATCATATGGCTGTTTTGTGGCTCACGGCTGCACAAAAAGGTCGTCAAAGGATAAACTACGGCTACATCAGCCTGCGGAAGTTTGTAGTGGGTAATACTGCGAATTTTGTTGGTCCTTTTGATCAATTCAGGTAAAAGGGGCCAGGTCTCGTGATGGGGAAAGCCCGGCCCGAAATTGCGCGATGCTCCCAGGATGCCGGTATAGCCGTAAATATGTTGTATCCATTCGTTCGAGAAAACAGCCATCAGATCATTCCAGTAAACAGGCACTTCTTTGGTGTAATTGACTCCCCACCTGTTGTAATTGGCCACCGGGTTTTTGGCAAACTTTGCCAGACTTGCAGCCAGCAACATGGTGGCAACTTGTTCGTATTTTCCGGCGTCATTAACTTTAAAATAGCTTTCAAAAGCTCCGGCATCGGTGTAGCCGCCGTCAACTCCCTTAAGCCCTTTCCAATAATCGGCGCATCCTGCGTACATGTTATCCGGAATACTATGCCAGGTATGATGCACCCCCATTCGTACAGGACCGAACAAATTTTCTGCATATTCCCAGAATCGTTGCTGTCCGTCAAATACATAATCCATCACCAATTGAAAGTAATCGTACCTGACTTTAAATTGGCTGTTGTCGTCCAATTCGAGCAACAAGGCATAAAGATTGTCTTTTAAGTCGTAGGCGTATTTTTGTTTGAAGTCTTTATAAATGCGTTCACTGATAGCGTATTGTCCGAATTGAAAATAATAACCCGGTTCGTCCCACCAGAAGCCGTCAAAATGAATCTCCTGTTCTTTGTAATTATCGAGTAAGCTCAGTAGTACTTTTTCATGTTCCGGGGAATCGAAGGCATACATATTAGTTTCGAAACGGGGAAAGGCGACCACCCACCATTCGCCCTGACCTAAATCGGGTTTTCCGAAAACTTCAACGTAATAGAAACTACGGTTTGTTATAGATTTATGCTCATCGGTGATATCTGTAATAGAGGATTTAAGCACCTTCCCATTTACCTTCTGATAGGCAAACACTTTATCCACCCCGGCTGGATTCAGGAATAATCCTGCTTCTGTAAGCATATGCACGTCCCGGCGTTGGGGATAATTGTAACGTAGGGAATAGCGACCGTTTTCAATTTTACATTCATTCAGCAATGGCTTTTCGGCTTGTTTATCTCTGGCCGGAATCCGCAGGTTGAAGTCTGTATTTACCATTAGCATTTCTGCTCCGTAACCGCTTTGTTGCAGGGCATAATTAGAGACAAACCTGGGATCAAGTCCCCAAATAAATTCCATTTGTTGATTTTGACATTCCTGAGCGGCCAGCTTGACGGCCTCGGTCATTTCCCGGTGATGCATACTGTAGCGAGTGGCTCTGGGCATCGCATATAAACCCTGAAACCCTGCCTTCTTCAAATCCAGAACACAGGCTTTCAGGGTATCTGAATTTTCAATAACCCCGTCCTGCCAGGTCCAAAAAATGGAAGAAATGTGTCTGCTGCCCGGATGATCTTCTGTCTGTATTGCCTTTTGAGTCGTTTGTTCAGCCATTATTTCTATTACCCCGGCAAAAGCAACACTAATAGGACTGAGAGGCCAAAAAGTCTTTTCATGGTAATTAATTATATTATTTTGTTTGTAATAGTATGAATAAGCAGACCTGCGTTTTTAAATGCTGTTTCTAAGATTTCCCCCTTAGGGGGGGGTAAAAATTCTGCGGATAGGCATAGCTTTGTGAAAAAATGTATGTTAATATTAGGCGGCCTTAAATCGAACCAAAAATACAAAAAAAATGAAAACACAAAAACTCTCAATGTTCTACCAGCTGATGCTGACAGTCGTGCTGCTTGTGCTACCCTTTCAGGCATTAAAAGCTCTGGAATATACCCTTCAGTTCAAAGCTGCGGAAGATACGCTGACTTTGGATTCGGTATTAATTGACAATCTGACACAGCAACAATCTGTTAAGCTGCGTGGATTGGATCTCTTGAAACTGGTGGATGAATTCGTGGGTTTACAGGACCCTGATACAAATTCAACACAGCCTTTGACGATTTACCCTAATCCTGCCATGGAAGGGGCATGCACTCTGGTTTTTCAATCGGAATCATCTCAGGTGACCAGGCTGGAAGTCTTCGATTTGACCGGCCGCCGGTTGTTAAGTCGGAATTTATTGCTGGGAGAAGGTAGCAATATACTTAGGTTCAAACATCTGCCTCTGGGCATAAGCTATGTAGTACTGGCCACTTCAAAAGCATTGTACAAAGGAAAAATAATCAATACCACTCCCGGAAACGAGAACATCCAGCTGAACGAGTTCCATTCTTTAGGCCTCGAATCAACAAAGACTGGGGTTAATACAAAGTCGGGATTTGATACGAGAAATGAAGATGCCTCGCTACAAGCCTCGAATGATATGCAAGCCAAAGAAATTTTCCTTTATTTTCAGCCCGGAGACCGGATTAAGTTTACGGGTCTTTCGGGGAAAAACCGAGGTGTTTTAGTGTGGGATCCTACAGGAGACAGCACGCTTACTTTTAACTTTTACAACTGTGCAGACGCTGACGGCAATCACTACCCCACAGTGACTATAGGCGGAAAGGTCTGGACTGCAGAAAATCTCAGAACTACCTGCTTTAACGACAGCAGTCCCATTTTAAGAGTAGGGGAAACGGAACAGTGGTTCTCGGACGAAGCCGCTGCAGGTGCTTACGGCTGGTATGACAACGATTCATTGAGTCCGACAGTCTTTGGCGCTTTATACAACGGCTTCGCTGTTATGTCCGGAAAACTGGCTCCCAAAGGCTGGCACATAGCCACTGAGCAGGATTTCGAGGCTTTGTTTGCTGCTGTACCTTACAATCCCTCTGCACTGATGAGCGGGATTAGTACCTCTTGGGACACCTTACCCTATCCTCCATACGATTCAACGGGTTTTGCAGCCGTTGGAACAGGAGGCTTTGCCTGGGGTGCTTATGAAGGCAAATTGTCATTTACCAGTTTTTGGACCAGCTCTGCGGGTACTCCGGCAATGGCTCCTGCGAAACGGTCAGTGTCTGTTGTACAGGCCAGAATGTACGAATATTCTTATCTGAAAACAGCTTTTATCAGTCCCTGGAATTTATATGTGGGTGATAATTCGATGTCGGAAGGCTTTCCGATACGTTGTGTAATGAATCAGGCTCCGGTAGTTGTAACAGGTATGATCCAGGCCGGACGGCCGACTATGGCCGGAATAGAGGGTCGTGTCGTTAGTGATGGAGGAGAGGGCATCTTGGAAAAGGGTTTCTGCTGGAGTGCCGTCAATCCCGAACCAACGTTGGCCGACAGTGTGGTGCAGGTTTTTAATCAAATACATGGGGTTTTCAATACGGTCTTATCGGGTTTGAAAACGGGAGTGGATTATTACGTCAGAGCCTACGCAGGCAATTCCCTTGGAACAACATATGGAGAAGTAAAGTCTTTCCGGACACATGATGCCGGCACCGTGGCCGACATTGACAACAACACCTATCCTGCAGTACAAATTGGAGATATGGTCTGGATGGCCGAAAACCTCAGAGTAACCCGTTTAAACGACGGCTCCGGACTCCCCGAGGTGAACAGTGCTCAGGCCTGGTCCGAATTGAATGCGGCGGCTCGTTGTCTTTACGATAGCACAATACCTGTCAATACTTACGGTTACCTGTACAACCACTTGGCAGTCAGTACTCAAAAACTTGCACCCCAAGGCTGGCACATACCAACAGTAAGCGAATGGGACAGTTTGATGTATTATTTACGAACAGAGGAGGATATAGATGAGCTCCTGGCTGTAAAATTAAAAGAAACGGGGGCCGCTAATTGGATAGAAGAATTGGCTGACGGAACCGACTTCAGCGGATTTTCTGCCTTGCCCGGAGGCTACCGAATGCCGGACGGAAGCAGTAGTAGTAAAGGCCAATACGGCTACTGGTGGTCCACCAGCCGCTATAATGATAACGATCCCTATTACGAGGCTTTCATGATAAGTGATTATGCCTTTACGTATCCCTTTGAACAGACTTATGGTATGTCTGTACGCTGCCTGAAGGATTATCCGGCCAGGCTTAAAACCTGTTTGAAGGATGTGGGTCAAACAACAGCCTCATTTGGGGTAAAAGTGGAAGTGTCAGGTGGAACATTGAAACGTCTTGGGCTTTGCTGGATTGCCGGAGAAACTGAGCCCGATTTGAATAACGCGCAGATAGCTTACTTTGACTCCACAATGACTACCCATGAACATTGGCTGGATTTGCAAGACCTGACACCCGGAACCAGGTATTGCCTGAGAGCTTTTGCCGAAAATAGCACCGGTGTCAGTTACGGCCCCCTGATTTGTTTCAATACCCAAAACAGCGAAACCGTCACCGACCTTGACGGGAATGTGTATCACACCATTAAGATCGGTACTCAGACCTGGATGGTAGAAAATCTCAAAACCACCACCTACAACGATAGAACTAGCATTGCTGTGATTTCCGGTTATAATTACACAGAACCCGGTTACAGCACTTATGCCAACAGTAGTTCCAACAAAGAGGTTTATGGATTACTATACAATTGGTATGCTGTGCATACCGGAAAATTAGCCCCCGAAGGATGGAGGGTTCCGACCATGGAAGACTGGCAAATTCTGATCGATTATCTTGGTGGTTATTCTGTTGCCGGAAGTAAACTTAAAGAATCGGGAAATACCCATTGGAATACACCCAATACCGATGCCGTGGATTGGGGTTTCAGAGCTTTGCCGGGGGGTACCCGTGACGGTACAGCCGCAGTCTTCAGAACCTTGAAAAGTCGTGGCTGGTGGTGGTCTACTACTCCGGGCAATCCTGACTACAATGCCTATCACCTTGGTCTGGTTGAATGGATGAGTAGTGCCAGCCTGGGACAAGGTTCCAAAACTGATGCTTTCTCGGTACGATGCATCAAAAACGAATGAGCTGAATTTTACATTGATTTTGGGCAGGCTATCTCAGGTCTTTGATAAAGCCTCCCTTAAGGCCGTAAAAGCTGTAGTGATTCTCGCCCTCACGGTTTTTCTGCATGACCCGAATCAGAATGGTGTCGGCCTGGTTGAATTCATGAATGGATTTAAGCGGAAAAGACACGATGGCGGGCAGATCCTGCTCCGGTTGGTCGCCGTTGGCCAGATGGACAAAATCCAGCTTCAACTCCTTGTTTTCTTCATCAAAAGAAGTGTAGTAAAGTTTTAGCGAGTGTTTGATCTGGCTGTCGGAAATTTTAAAGTTGAATTCCACGTTAATGAAATCGCCGCCCAACCAAAAGGCTTTGGTTATTTCTATGGGATCGCCCTGGGCAGAACTCGTTTTTGCAGAGTCGGGGTAAGTCAGGGGAATGGTGGTGACAGGAATCATCCTGGCAATTTCTGCTTCGCGCACTTCGTCCTCCTGTTTGGGTTTAATCAAACTGTAATAAACACTGTAGCGGCTACCTATTTTTACATTGCTTTCAGGGTCTCCGCTGGCAACAATTTTATCACCCTTGTCCATTTGCAAAACATAAGGCCGTCCCTCGTAGGGAACCGCCACACAAAGCCCCGACAACCAGGTTTCTCCAGCTGATTCCATCAGGCCGTAGTCGTTGCTGCATGAGATCAGGCTAAGTAGTATAACGGCCAGAGGCAGTAACTTATTCCTGAACGATTTCATCGGCTTGAGGCAGATAATAGAAATTGACGTGTTGTTTGGAGCCCAGAGTATAACTAAATTGTACGGCGATGGTATCCTGACCGGCATATTGTTCACGTATAGGCCTCAAATCAAAGCTCATCATCTCCAGATTGTACCAGTAAGGGGTAACAGAAGCTGTATTATGCCTGAGGTCAAGATAAATCTTGGGCTTGGCAGCCAGAGTATCTTCCCGATTCATATCGCGAACCAATTCAAAGCTGCTGTTGGGAGAGACGCTGGCAAAGGCATAAAAAATCACGTTAAGGTAGTTATCGCTGATCCAGCATTTTTGAAGTTGGTAAATGTCCTGACTTAGGATAGTGTCGTTGGTATCCTTTTCGAGTTGATAAAACGGACGGGAATCTACTTCGGCATAGGAATAGATGTGAATATTGTACATGCTGGGCGAAACCGAATCAACCAGGGTAAAATACAACCAGACTCTGTCGCCCTCAGCAATGGAATCGTCCAGATCGAAGCCGTCCTGCGAAGTAAAATACAAATGGGGGTTGGATTTGAAGATTATGTTATTGGTTTGAATGTTGTGTACATTCGCCATAGATTCATAATAAATCACTTCGGGCTCATCTCCTCCCCAAAAATCGGAACACGAAGCCAAAGGTAAAATAAGGGCGAATACCAGAGCCGCTATGTAGATATTTTTCATAATCCTGATGCTTTTGCTTTATGTTTGTTTTTTAAAGGATTGGCATACATCTCGAGCATTTTCTTTCTCAAAAAGGGCTCATCCTTATCGGGAAGCTCAATTTTATTCAATTGTTGTTGCAGGTAGTCAGAGAACCTTTCTCTTTCGTTCCTGGAATAACTCCGGACAAATGTGTCGGCCTCGTCGAGCAGGTCGGCTGCGATGTAGTTGTTGGGATACAGGCGATAATTGGCGTGTATGCGCACATCCATCAGGCCGGCGATTTTTTCGATTAAGTCTTTTTTGGGCATAGCGGCATCCATTTTGATTATTTCATCCGAAATACAAGTGCCGGCACTGTAAAACACCCGGCCTTTGTATCCCATAATCCCGGTTTGCATGCTCAATAAATCGTCCTGGCGGCTTTTTTTGTAATCAGGCTGATCACGTTTTAGTTGCATTTCTTTGGCCTTTAAGTAGTCGCAAGGATCGAATTCGTATGAGATACTCAACGGAATCAGATGCATAGATGCAAGATTCTCCAAAATGTTACCTTTATCCCCGAAAATTAACATCTTCAAGATGCTTTTCTGAGTTCTGTCATCGGAATCCTTGGCACGGCCTTCGCGCTGAGCCAGCCAAATGGATTGTTTTTTCTCCTGCAGGGTGTGTCGGATGTAAGCCGAAAGCTCTGCTGTGGCCAAAAGTTGTTCCCTTACCGAAAGGTTGCGCTTAACCACAAAACTTTTGTTGGCTCTGACAAAATCGGTAATCCAGGGGCGAATGAGCAGGTTGTCTCCAATACCGGTTTCACAACTGTCCAGGCCGTGGTTTAGAAGAATAACATTCAAAAAACTGGAATCCAGCACAATATCCCTATGGTTGGACATATAAATGTAAGCCTTGTCCGGATTTATACCTTCGAAACCTTCGCCCTGGAGGCTGACACATGTTTTGGTTGCCAGCAGAGTCAACAATTTATGAATGATATTTTTATGCAGTTGCTTAACGCTTGTGCATTGCAGCGAAGCCAGTCTGAGTGTTTCGATGGAATCAATAAAAGGAACGGCTGTAACGGCTGTCTTGAATTCCGGATCTCCCCAAAGCCGTTCCAGTGCCGGGAGAAGTTCCTGGTCGCTATAGGCCCTGATTTCGTCAAACATGTTTAGCGGTTTTTGTGGTGCTTAAATTGTCTTCGATTATTTGCTCCATCATTTCTGCCATGCTCATACCGGCGGCCTTTACCTGTTGGGGAATGAAGCTGGTGGTCGTCATGCCGGGAGTGGTGTTTACTTCGAGCAGGTAAAGTGCTGATTCGCAAAGAATGTAGTCTACTCTGATGACGCCTTTGCAGTCGAGCAGTTTATAAATACGGGCAGTAGTCTGCTGAATTTCGTCGCGCATGCTTGCGGATATGCGGGCCGGAGTGATTTCTTCGGCTTTGTCCGGATCGTATTTGGCTTCGTAATCGAAAAATTCATTTTTGCTGACCACTTCGGTAACGGGCAGGCAAACCAATCCCTTAGTTGTTTTGTAACAGCCGTTGGTGAGCTCGGTTCCCGACAAAAAACCTTCAACCAGCACTTCGTTGCCTTCGCCAAATGCCAGCTCTATGGCTTGGGGCAGTTCAGCGGCCTTTTTTACTTTAGAGGTGCCGAAGCTCGATCCGCCCACATTGGATTTTACAAAACAGGGCAGGCCGGTTTCGGTAAGTATCTTGCTTGCATCGATAGAATCTTCTCTTCTAAGCAATACCGAAGGGGCCACTCTCAAGCCAAACTGGCTCAGGTAACGATTGCAGACATACTTGTTAAACGTAAGGGCAGCGGGCAACACTCCGCAACAGTTGTAAGGCAGGCCGATCAAGTCGAAATAACCCTGTAAGAGCCCGTTTTCACCAGGTGTGCCGTGGATGGTAATCCAGGCTAGGTCGAAGTTGATTTTTTTTCCCTGATAACTATAGCTGAAATCGTTTTTATCGACAGGAATTCGCAAAGTGCTGTCGATGCCTTCGGGGCAGGCAGACCAGTCCCGGTCGCGTAATATCACTATGCAGGCCTTGTAGTTGGATTTGTCTATAAAAGAATACAAACCGGCAGCACTTTTAAGCGAGATGCCGTATTCCGAAGAATCGCCTCCGGCGACGATGGCTATAGTTTTCATACTCATTAAAGTTCTTCCCTTGAAGCGGTGTACTTTCTCCATTTATCGATCAGCTTCAACATATCGTCGGGCAATTCGCTGTCAAAAAACAAGGATAGACCTTTGGTAGGATGCTTGAATCCGAGTGTTTTGGCGTGCAAAGCCTGACGAGGGCACAAAGTAAAACAATTTTCTACAAATTGTTTGTATTTACTGTACCTGGTTCCTTTAAGAATTTGATCGCCTCCGTAACGTTCGTCGTTAAATAGCGGATGTCCCAGGTGTTTCATATGCACCCTGATCTGATGGGTGCGCCCGGTTTCCAGCCTGCATTCCACCAAAGTGACATAACCCAGTCTTTCGAGTACCCGGTAATTAGTAACAGCCGGTTTGCAGGCAGGATCGTCTGCTTCGCAAACTGTCATTTGCAGGCGGTCTCGCCTGCTGCGGCCAAGGGGGCAGTCTATCCGGCCTTCGTCTTGTTCCACTCTTCCCCAGACTAAAGCCTGATAAGTGCGCAGGCTGGTTTTTTCGAAGAATTGACGTGAAAGATTGGTTTTGGCATCGGGATTTTTGGCTACTACCAGCAGGCCCGAGGTGTCTTTGTCGATGCGATGAACCAGACCCGGCCTGGGATCGTTGGGGCTAAAGGCGGAATGATCCTTGAAATGCCAGGCCAGGGCATTGACCAGGGTGCCCGAAAAATTGCCGTGCCCGGGGTGTACCACCATACCGGCCTCTTTGTTCACAACCAGTAGATCCTGATCTTCGTAAACGATATTTAAGGGGATGTCTTCGGGTATAATGCTGGTGTCGCGAGGTGGATAAGCTACCAGTACCTTGATTTCGTCTCCGGGTTTGACCCGGTAATTTGATTTGACAGGCTGGCCGTTTACTTGTATCATACCGGCCTCTGCCGCATCCTGTATGCGATTGCGTGAAACCTGAGCGATGTGGCAAACCAGGAATTTGTCGATGCGCAGCAGCGATTGACCGGAATCGGCAGTAAAGGAATATTGTTCGAAGAGTTCAGGTTTCTCTTCTACAACAGCTTCGTCTGTCAAAAAATCATCCTGATCTGTGAGTTCTTCGGGATCTTCCGCTAAGTTTGGGCTGAAATTGTCCATAGGCCGTCAATGATAGAAGGCTTCGGCAGGCAAAAGCTCTTCGGGTTTGAGCAAAAGGCTGCTGTCCTGAGTCATCCAGACCTTGATGCGGCTGCCGGCCGGGAAGTAATCGTTTTTAAACGGTTCCTGACGGTAGACAAAATAGTTGCTGGCCTTTTGGTCGTTTTGAGGTGTTACGTCATAAATGACTTCTCCGATGTTCAGGCCTGACTGACGTGCCATCAAAATAGCCGAATCCAGGGGCAGAGCCGTCAGCCCGGGTACCTGCACATTACCGGCCGATCTGCCCTGGCCGACGATAAGGCTCAGGGCTGAACCCACCGGCAGAGTGGTACCCGCTTCGATGCTTTCGCCCCGGTAGCGCAAGTCTATAACCAGATTCCTGAACTCAGAGGGGACAAAGCGGATTTCTTTGACCACGAAACCGGCTCCCTCGAGCGAGGCAATAGCCTGACGTTGCGAAAAGTCTATGACATAGGGAACGGCCGTCGATTCTTCGAGGGCCTTATTGAGAGTAATAAACACAATGCGGTTAATCTTGACTTTGGCATTGGCAGAGGGCTTATGTTCCAGAATCACGCCGGCAGGCTTGCCGCTGACATGCATGGAATCAACAATTTCATAGCGTAAGCCCAGCTCTTCGAGCATGGGAACAGCCTCTTCCATAGTCAAATCGGTCAGTCGGGGAACCCGAAGGGCCGAATCGTGGTGAGTGTACCTGTTGAGCCAGCTTGTCACTCCGATAAGCAACAAGATCCCCAACAATGCTAAAGCTCCGAGATGGAATAAAGTTTTTTTGACTGTGGCTTTCATAAGAAAAGAAATAAACCTTCAAAGATACGCATTTTAGATTTTTATCAAACAAAAAAAGTAAAGACCTCAGGCCTTTACTTTTATGTGTGTCAATGAACTCCCGGAAGCTTATCCTCTCAGGCGTTCTTCGTCGGAAACTGTCAGTTTTTTTCTGCCATGGGCGCGACGGTTTGCCAGTACACGGCGTCCGTTGGCGGTGGCCATTCTGGAACGGAAGCCATGTTTGTTGGCTCTTTTCCTGTTCGAAGGTTGGAATGTTCTTTTCATTGGAATGTATGTTTTATCGTTATTTCCTTCTTTTTTCGGGTCGCAAAAGTACGAATTAATTTTGAAAATGCAAACCAAGACTGCTTTTTTTTAGAAAATTTGCTCGTTAAAAAGATTTGCCCGATCTTTGCCTCCTCATTGACAATCACTCACACAATTAGCAAGCTTTTATGGCAACAACAGCAGATTTTAGAAACGGCATGTGCATCGATATAGATGGTGCTTATTATTTTATTGTGGAATTTCTTCATGTTAAACCGGGAAAAGGAGCTGCTTTTGTCCGGACCAAGATGAAAAATGTGCAGACGGGCAGAACCCTCGAAAAAACGTTCAACTCCGGGGTTAAGGTAGACGAAGTAAGAATTGAGCGTCGTCCCTACCAATATCTTTATCAAGACGATATGGGCTATAATTTTATGCATTCTGAAACTTTCGAGCAAATTGCCATACCTAAGGAGTCTATAAATGGTGTCGATTTTCTAAAAGAGGGCGATGTGTGTGAATTGGTAGTTCACGCCGAAACAGAAACCGTGCTCTATGCCGACACTCCTGTACATGTAGAGCTTGAAATCACTTATACCGAACCCGGCCTCAGGGGAGATACCGCCACTAATACCTTAAAACCTGCTACCGTCGAAACGGGAGCCACAGTGAGAGTTCCTCTTTTTCTGGAAGTGGGCGATCGCATCAAGGTCGATACCCGCGACGGATCCTATGTGGAACGGGCAAAATAAGTCCTCAAGGCAGCTTTTGGAGTGGTTTTCCATTCAATAAAATTATTTTCAACAACATAAAGAAACTGTCCCCCAAAGACGGTTTTTTTAGCCTGAGTATATTAATAAATAGTAAAATATAGATTAAATTTGAGGCTGTCGAAACAAAAGAGAAAGCATGGAGCAAAAACAAAAATTCAGTATACGTGATTGGTCTCTGGAAGACCGGCCCAGAGAAAAAATGATAAAAAAAGGAGTTGGAAGCCTCAGCGACTCGGAATTGCTGGCCATCATTCTTGGTTCCGGATCTTCTAAAGAAAGTGCCGTGGAGCTGGCCAAGCGCATGTTGAGCAGCGTTGACAATAATCTCAGCCTTTTGAGCAAAATGAGTATTCATGAATTGTGTGCCGCATTTCACGGTATAGGGCAGGCCAAGGCTGTAAGTGTTCTGGCTACTTTTGAATTGGGTAAGCGAAGGAGGCTGGCCGAAATTCCCGACAAAGTGCAATTGAACAGCAGCAAAAAGATCTACGAACTGATGTATCCGCTCCTGGCCGATCTCAAACACGAAGAATGCTGGGCTATTTATATGAATTCATCCAACCGTCTGATCGATATGAAAAAGATCAGTTCCGGGGGCATTACCGAAACCACTGTTGATCCGCGCATCGTATTAAAACATGCCATTCAGTACATGGCCACAGCTCTGGTGCTTTGTCACAATCATCCTTCGGGCAATACCCAGCCCAGCGATGCCGACAATCGCCTGACTAAACGAGTGAACGAAGCCTCCAAAATGATGAGTATCTGTATGCTCGATCATTTGGTGATTTGCGATGGCAAGTACTTCAGTTACGCCGATCAGGGTTTATTGTGATTCGGAGATAATTCTTTACCTTTGTTCCTAAAAAAAATATGGACAATACGTTTTTGGAGAAGGAAGAAGCCATCGTAAAAATGTTACGCACGGTTTACGATCCGGAGATTCCGGTGAATATATACGAATTGGGCCTTATTTACAAGGTGGATATTGATGCCACCTCCAAAGTGACCATCGAAATGACCCTTACTGCTCCCTCTTGCCCCATGGCCGATTTCATAGTCGAAGATGTCCGCATGAAAGTCCTGTCGCTCGACTTTGTCAGCGATGTAGACGTCAATCTGGTTTTTGAGCCGGAATGGAACAAAGACATGATGTCCGAAGAAGCCAAACTTGAATTGGGTTATTTGTGATCGTATGAATCCCGAAAAAAAAATATACTTTGTGACAGATGCCCATCTGGGAATGCGCGCAGACGTTCCCGTGGCCGAGAACGAAAAAAAGCTTGTCCGCTGGCTCGACAGCATTCAGGCCGATTGCGGAGCTCTGTATATGATGGGCGATATGATAGACTTTTGGTACGAATACAAAGAAGCTGTGCCTAAGGGTTTTGTCCGTTTTTTTGGCAAACTGGCCGAATTTACCGATTGCGGCATTCCGGTGTATTGGTTTGCCGGCAACCACGACCTTTGGTTGTTTAATTACGTTCAGCAGGAAATGGGCATTGTCGTATACAGGGAAGCTCAGGAGCTGGAACTGCTGGGCAAACGTTTTTATATGGCTCACGGAGACGCGCTGGGTTTTGCGCCTTTCAGCCTGAAGCTTATGAACGGGATTTTTCACAGCCCTTTCTTTCAGGCTTTTTTCAAATTACTGCATCCCGATTTGGGTATTGGCTTCGGACTGAAGTGGTCCAGACATAGTTATTATAAACGCAAAACCATGGAACTGGGGTATTTGGGCGAAGACAAGGAGCACCTGGTGCAATTTGCTAAAAAACATCTGGCTGCTTCAAAGCTGCCCCCCGACTTCTATATTTTTGGCCATCGCCATATCTTACTCGATTTGCAATTAAGCCAAGGCAGTCGCCTTGTAATTCCAGGCGACTGGATCAGGGAATTCAGCTACGCTACCTTCGACGGCAGTGATTTTCTGCTGGAGCATTTCGAAGAGTAGTCTCAGGGCTTTAACCTGAGTGTTTATTTCATAGTCAAGAGCCGGCATTATACACTATGACTTTCTCTAATAATATCTTATAGCGATTAGTTTGTTTATTTTCTACTATCCGGCTCAGTTCTGCTTACAGTTTCTGAATCGCCTTTTGTTTCCGGACTTTCATCCACTTCGTTGGTAATGGATTCCCTTCCTATGACGAAGCGTTTGTAGTAAGATATAACTACCGAAGTAGTGGGCAGCGCAATAATCATACCTACCAGGCCCAGTAAGCTGGCAAAAATGGACAGTGAAAGCAAAATGATGGCCGGCTTGAGTCCGGTGGCCTTGCTCAGGATATTTGGATTGAGAAACAATTCCTGTATGCTTTGCACCACCACATAAACCAGGGCTACGCTTAGCAGCACCAGCAGAAAATTTTGATTGTACTCGGCGGCTTTGATTACAGCCAGCAAAATGGCAGGAATGATAGAAAGGGTTTGAAGATAGGGAACCAGGTTGAGCACACC